>CAYYZP010000242.1:0-2731 GCA_964476165.1 uncultured Fimbriimonadaceae bacterium | reverse complement strand
TCGTAGCGGGATTGCGAAAGTGGTTGAGAAGTATGCCAACTGTTCGTCGATGGGTCATAGACTTCAATCGATGAAGTTGGCTGCATCGAAACTCCGCCGATGACGGCAACCCGTCCATCGACAAGCGTGACAGCAGCGTGTCTCGCCCGCGGCACTTGCATCGGTGCAACGACGGTGAGGGTGTCGTTCAGAGGGTCGTATATGAGTGCCGAGCGCAACGGCCGCGCAGCAGCCACGTCGCTCCATGGCCTGTCATATCCTCCTGTGATAAGAATTCGACCGTCGCCAAGATTCGCTGCTGCGGCCATGAATCGACGTAGTGGAACCTGCACCGTGTTGTCAATGGATTTGGAAGTAACGGTATCGCTCGTCGAAGCGAATGCGAATTCTCCGGCGCCAATTGTAATGACAGCACTGGCTGCACCTGTGAGGACGTCCCTACGCGTGATCGGACTGCGAGTTATCTCCATGTGCTACTTGCCTCCCAGAAGGTTTAGCACATGTCGGGTCGACGAATCAAGTTCAATTTGAAGTCCCGGCATAAATACCGGCGATAGAGTCCGCCCCCCTGGTCGTCCACTGTGCCAAATTAGTCGTTAATGCGGCCAAGAAACGTATTGGTGACGGGCTCGTCCCGGGGAATCGGGAAGGCGATCGCGTTGCGCCTCGCGGAAGGCGGATGGGGCGTCGCAGTGCACTTTTCGCATGATGGGCCGGCCGCGCAACGCTGCGTCGACGAAATCAAGAAGAGAAGCGGAGGCGCGGCTAGTCTCGGCGTGTACCGGGCAGACCTCGGAGACCCGTCGAATGCGGTGAGGCTCGTTGAGCAAGTGATCTCCGAGCACGGCCTGACGGCGCTCGTCAACAACGCGGGTGTCTATCGCATGACGAACTTTCTCGACGACCCAGAAGAAGAGATCGAACGCGAATATCGAGAGACGCATGCGATCAATTGGCACTCGCCAAGGCGGATGATTTATCACGCTTGTCAGCACTTTAAGGTACAAGGTGGGGGAAAAGTGCTCAACGTCGTCAGTCGCGTCGCGCACAGGGGGGAGGCGGGGGCGAGCGCGTATTCGTCGAGCAAGGCCGCACTTCTGAACCTTACGCGCGCTCTGGCCGTCGAGACATCGAAGCACAACATTCAGCACTTTGCGATCGCGCCCGGATGGGTCGAGACCGCGATGATCAGAAAAGGCATCGACGAACGACTGGAAGAAATACTGGGGACCATTCCGCTGGGAAGAATGGCGACGCCCGAAGACTGCGCGGGCGCGGCGGCGTATCTTCTCAGCGATGAAGCGGCGTATCTCAGTGGGATCGTGATCGACATTAACGGTGCGAGTTATCTGAGGTAAAATGGTATCGTGATCAGCGCGTTGCTCGCGGCCGTCCTGACCGCATCCCCCCCTTTGATCGAACAAAAGCGCGTTCTAGATAACGGCGCGGTCCTGTATGCGGCGGCGATGCCTGATACGCGTGGTTTTTTCTTGCATCTTTTCGTGTCGAGCGCCGTGGGAGACCACAGGCATCTCATCGAACACCTCGTCGCCAAGGGTCAGAACAAAGACATCGACGTAAAACTAGAGTCGCGCGGCGTTTTTTTGTCAGCAGCGACGCTCAATGACGGGATTCGGTTTGAAATGGAGGGCCCGCATGAGGCGTTGCCGGCTGCAATCGAGGCACTGAGCGAACTGCTAAAACTGCGGACCATCAGCAAGGAGGAAGTCGAAAGGGAGGGCAAGATCATGAACGAAGAATTGGCCTTGCGATCCTGGAACGCGGCACTGACGGCAAGTCTTTGGCAATCGGCGTTTGGTGAAACCGGGCGCGATCCTTTTGGCGACATTGCCAGTGTCAAGAACGCGACGCCAGAAATTATTAGTAAGGATTTCGAGAACGCGTTCGTGTCCAATCAAACGTGTGTCGCGGTGGTGGGGGCGTTTGACCAGCGGATTGTCTTGGAGTTGCTGGAAAGGATGCTTGCCCAAGTCCCTTCAAGAAAAACTAGCGGCGAAGTTAAGAGAACTCTCCAGCCCCCCACCGGAGAACAGGTCGTCCCCAATGCCAGCGGACGAGCACGGGGCGTGGTGGTCGGATCGATGGGTAAGGCAAATACGCTCGCAATTCTGGCCGCAGGGTTTGCCCTCGCCGCCGATTGTCCTGGTGCGGCAATTTCTTACAACCCGTCGCCACATCAAGGTGTCGTTGCACTATTGCATCCGGGCCGGGGAGGGCTCGACGACGTGGATAGGCTCATTGATGAAGAATCTGCCAGGCTTTCCTCAAATGGTCGACTTGCCCTCCTAAGATGGATCATGAATACGGAGCGAAGTCCGCGCGACATGGCCCGCATGAACGGTCAGATGTTGAGTGGCGAAACGTTTTTCCGAACGGAAGACTTGATGAGACGGGCCGAGCGGCTTACTGATGCAGATGTGTTAGTAGCGCTGCAATCGTTTATCTCGACCAAGTGCGTGCGTGCCGCCGGGGGCCAACGATGATTGCACTAGTTGTCGCGACAGCGTTGCAAGTGAGTCCCCCCCCTGTCTACGAACTCGTCGAGAAAGGAGACACGATCGTGGTGCAGGCTGTCATCAAAGCGCCAGAAATGAACGACAGAGAAATCGCCGCTTGGTATGTACTGGGCGATGCGGTCTTGCGCGGCACGCTCGACTTTACAGAAAAAAAACTGAGGGAATTTGGATCGCAGGCAGGGATCGCTCCGGAA
>CAYYZP010000241.1:0-7198 GCA_964476165.1 uncultured Fimbriimonadaceae bacterium | reverse complement strand
GCTCGCGATCGGCTGGGTGTTCTCGATCGTCTCCACATTTGTCGCCTATGCGGGATTTGAACTTCAGATGATCGACGGCCGGATTCGCAGGCACTATGGTCTTCTCAACCAGATCGAGAGCGTCGTCCCTCTGCGAAGAGTGCAGGCGATCCGTGCGACCCAGACTTTGTTGCAAAGGTGGTTCGGCGTCTGCAAACTTTTCGTCGAGACTGCAGGATCATATCAAAAGGAGGACATCGCTGGATCGTCTCTGGTCAGCCCGCTTTTGGAGTTCAGCAAACTACGAACCCTAGCAGACGATCTCTTGCCGGGTCGTAACGCGCACTCGATCCGATGGCGCGGAATCAGCCGCAGGACAATCCGCGCGACCGCACAACGCATGTTCGTTCTTTTTTCGTTGATTGTTGTCGTCGTAGGGGCGGTCTTTGGATGGAACTGGCTCATGTTGCTTGCACCATTACTGGCCTACTCGATCTTTCTGGGATGGCTGCGCTTTAAGGCGACCGCGTATGGTTGGACCGAAAGCGTCTTTGGGGCAAAGCACGGCGCAATTTCTAAAACGACGGTGTTCGTCCCAATCGAGCGGATCCAATGCGTGATCGTTCACCAAAGTCCCCTCCAGCGGCGGCTTGGACTCAAGTCAGCGGTGGTCAACACGGCCGCGGTCGGCGGGGGCCATTACGCACACGTCAAGGATGTGGAGAGCGGCGACTGCGAAACCCTTACGCTAGCCATGCACGGCGCGAGCGTCAACACAGCGAGTTTTTTCTCAGAAGTCCTTTAGGGTCAGAAACCATTTGTCTAGTGTGAGCGGTATAACGAGTTGGTTCACCCCGGTTACCATGAGACAAACACCTGCATTCCAGGCAAGAGCCGTGACGTTGCTTGCTTCGTCGCTCTTGACGATCACCTCTTTCGCACAGTACCCAGGAGCGACTCCTCCACCCGAGAGTCTCAAGGTCGGGTTCAATATGATCGACGTCGCACTCGCCCAAAAGCACCTCAGTTTTCTCGCTGGACCAGAGTGCGCAGGTCGTGGGACAGGCCAAGAGGGATATATGGCTGCGGCAAACTACGTGGCCGCCCAGTTCCGCGAAATGGGACTGCAGCCGCTTGGTGAGGAAGGAAGTTATTTCCAGGGCGTCCCGTTCATGGCAACGATGCCGGACCCTGCAACGTGCTTTTTGAAATTCGAAGGGTTCACCGTAAAGATCGGGTCCGGGCTCGGAATCACTCGGTCCGGCGGCACCTTTTCGCTGAAATCGTCTGACCTTGTTTTCATCAATGTCAGCCCGACGCTCGAGAGTCTTCCCGACGATCTGGTTCTGGAAGGCAAGATCGTGTTCGTCACGGCAAAGGACAAGACGCAAAAGACGATATCGCAGATTTCCCGCAAGCGTCCCGCGTTGACGGTCTATTTGGAAGACAAAGAAGCAGAGTCGGCCAGGTCAGTAAGGTTTGGAACAGAACCGGGCGGTGGCGGTGGGGGCAGCACACGAGGTCCAGTGCTCACCCTTGCGCGCAAATATGGCGAATCGCTAGCGAGCAAGGCCGGCGTCGATCCCAAATTCTTGGTCCCCGGACATTCGAACGGATCGGGTTTCGAACATGCGACCTCAAACTTTGAAGTCATGGTCAATTTGGCGATGACGAGCAAGCAGACCTACGTTCCCAATGTCATCGGCATGATTCCTGGGACAGACCCGTCGCTCAAGGCACAATACATCGGCGTCGGAGCGCACTTGGACCATCTTGGTGTGCAAAATGGCGTCGTGTACCCTGGCGCGGACGACGATGGCTCGGGCTCGACGGCAATGCTGATGGTAGCTAAAGCGGTCATGAGCAACCCGATCCAGCCCAAACGGACGATCGTTTTCATGGCGTTCTGTGGCGAAGAAATGGGCCTGATTGGTTCGCGCTACTACACAAACAACCCTCTGATCCCGCTCGAACAGATGGATTGCTTGCTCCAGATGGACATGGTGGGGCGCAACGAGGAGTCCGACAAAGACGCGCCGGCAGACAACGTAGATACGATCCACTTGATCGGTAGCAAGCGCATTTCCAGCCAATTGCACACAGCCACCGAAGAGGCGAACAAACACATCAACTTTGTGTTCGAGTACGACGAAGAGGACGTTTACACGCGCAGCGACCACGCCAATTTTGCGGCGAAGGGCGTGCCGATCACGTTCCTCTTCTCGGGCTTCCACCCCGACTACCACCAGCCGACGGATACGATTGAAAAGATCAATTTTGAAAAGATCGTGAGTGCCGCTCGGCTCAACTACCTGGTGCTCGAGCGCGTAGCGGCCTTGCCAGAGATGGTCCGGCGAGACGTGATCATCAAGTAGAATCCATCCATGCGCCGGTGTGCTGGGCTTGTGATTCTGCTCGTAATGGTCTGCGGTTGCGGCAGCCCGAATCTCGAAGGAGAGTGGGAACTCATCGACGCCAAGACCGGGCAGGTCTTCGGCGACGTCATGACGGTAAGCGGGGAAGGTAGATGGCACCGGACCGGGTTTCCGCCGATGGCGGGCACCTACGAGTGGGCCGACGGCAAGGTCTCGTTCAAGATCACGGATGTCGCCGGAGTCAATCGCACTGAGATGGCCGAGCAGAACAAGATCATCGATGTGGGCTCAAGACTCGACCAGGTCGAGAAGCAAATGGTCTTCTTGGTCGAACAGACCGAGTTTGGCCCGATCATGAAACAGGCAAGCCCCGTGCAGGGACTTGTTGAGATCAAGTTTCAAAAGAAGCGGACCTAGCCGCCTTTTGCTAAGAGCGCATCGAGCGCTGCTTTGGCTTCAGCCGGTTTGAACTGGCCCGGGCCCGGCCCACCGCGGAACGCGATCTTTCCGTCCCTGCCAACAACGTAGATCCTGTCGGGCCAACCTGCGTAGGCTCGCTCGACGGCGTCGTCCATCTTGTCGATGAGGATCGGGATTTTGAGCGCGAGGCCGGTTTCACACTGGCGCGCGATCCGTTTCCGCTCTTCGAAACTTGTAGGAGCGTCGTAGACGACTCCGTCTCGCTTGTTCTTAGGCACCTGCCTGCCATCGTCGGGGTGGGCTTCTCGCACGTAGACGACCTTGAAGTCCGCCTTGTCCTTGAACTGTTCAAACCATTTGTTGAGGGTCTCGACCTGAGCCCTAAAGGGAGGTCACGTGTAACTCCCGAAGATGAGCACGGTCGGCCTCTGCTTGTAGTTGCTCGCCATGTCGAACTGCGCGTCGTCTTTGAGCAGGGTCAGTCTGATCTGCGGGGCTTCCTGCCCGATGGACGGGCCGTGGTCAGCCCCTCGCTGATTCTGGGCCAAGGCTGTCGCGCCCAGAATGGAGAATACTGTCACTATTGCCGGGTTCACGTCTGGTTGGACGGCACTTTTTCGCCCGAGTTCAATTACCTGGAGCCTAAGGCGGTCAGTATTTTCAGAAATTGAACCTGTCATGCGCGACAAGGCGTCGTTCGGTTAGGCTAAAATAGAAATCTGCCAGGGGCAGCCATCGCCGGGGTACGGCGGGTTGCCTATTGTCACGTTGCGAGAGGTTCGCTTTTTCAATCGTGAATGGCAGGGGATTTGCATTCATGTTCAATAGTGGTTTTCGTCGCTTTGGCGTAGTTTTCTGCCTCTCACTTTTAGTTGGGGCAACCGCGTTCTCCCAGTTCCCCGGATCGATGCCGGGTCAGATCTCTAAATCGACTGAGAAGAAGTTCATTGAGAACAAAGGACAGTGGAACTCTAACGCCCTCTTCGTAAGCCGCCAACCCGGGCTCGACTATTGGGTGACTAAGAACGGTTTCAAGGTCGATCTCCATACATACGAAAAATCTAACGTTGGCGGACCAGTCGAAGACGTTGGAGGCACGGCAGCCGGTGGGCGCGGCATCTCGAGAAAGGGAACGGTCATCAGTTTCGACTTTGTTGGTTCTGGCCATTCGGCGCAGCCAATCGCAATCTCTCCTTCTTCGTCAAAGATCGGATTTTTCATTGGCGACGAGTCCAAGCACGCCGCTGAGGTCGGCATCTATGGGGAGGCGACCGTCCGCAACTTGATGCCCGGCGTCAACATGCGCAACTATTACGACAAGGACGGATCTCGGTATGACTTAGTCGTCAGACCTGGTGCTGACGCCCGACAGATGATGTTTGAAGTCAATGGCGCTGACCGCGTTTCAGTCGTTGATGGCGACCTTGTCATCGATACCCCCGGTGGCCAACTAAAGCAGAGCGGCATTTACGCATATCAAATGTCTGGCAACGCGCAGAAACTAGTCTCGGCTAAGTTCAAGATGGTTGGACCTAAGAGAGTCGGCTTCGACATCGGTCCGTACAACAATAAGCAAAACCTCATCATCGACCCGCTCGTGTACGGAACTTATATCGGCAGCCAATCGACGAGTTTTAGTTCAGGATACGAGCAAGTTTATGGCATCCACGCCGACGACCAAGGCAACGTGTTCATCACGGGCGAGACGGACTCGATCACGTTCCCGATAACAGACGGTCCGTATGGCTTCTCGATTCAAGGAGGCATGGAGTCATTTCTCATTCGCCTCCAAGGTGACGCCTACGATACGACTTATGTCGCATATCTGGGAGGAACAGGAGACGACTCTGGGCGACGCGTTGCGCTTGACCCTGAAACGGGCGACGTTTGGATTGCTGGCCAGACCGACTCAATTGATTTCCCTGGAGTCGTTGGCGGAGCGCCAACTGGCGTCAACGACGTGTTTCTAGCGAAGTTTAATGTTTCAGAGGCAGGGGTTATCGTCCCTGTATCGTCGCTCTATTACACAGAGGTCGGCACTAGTTTTGCAAATCTCGATATGGCGATGAATGCGGACGGAGCCTTCTATCTTTCCGGTCGAGCGCTCAGTTTTGGCGCGGGATATGTGCCGTATTTGCCCGGTGGGGGAGGGAGCGTCGATGGATTCATCGCAAAATTCGATCCTGATGGAAACGTGCTGTGGGAGCGACAAATTGGTTCGCTGGGTATCGACCTTTTTGGAACCATTGGTGTCGATGCGGCGGGAAGCGTCGTCATGGCTGGCTCGTTCACATTTACTGGAATACAGGATACTGCAACGGACCCGACGCCAGAGTTTCGCACAACGGCAGGCGTATATTCCGAGGGCCGACTAAACCGCAATGGCGACATATTCGTAGTCAAACTCAATGGCAATGGCGATACTCTCTTCGCTTCATTGCTTGGCGGTTCGTTGAGAGAGACTGGATACGGAGCGGCATTTGACATAAACGGAGACATTTATGTAGTCGGAAAGACGGACTCCATCGACTTTCCCCGCAACGAGGGCGCTTATGACGAGACACCACAAGGTTCGATGACGGCGACCAAAATCAAATTTGACGGATCGCAAGTTCTCTACAGCACTGGTCTGAGTACAACTGGCAATATTTTTGCGAACGATGTAGTCGTTGACAAGAACGGGAACCTGATGATCGGGGGCAACGCTTCATGGTCAATCAATCCCCTTGCGACTCCTACTGCCGTCGCCGCGGCGATTCCTGGCACGATCCCGATCGTGGGAGGACTTGACGGAGGCTATACAGATGGAGCGAACGCGACGTTTAGTAACGGAGGCATTCCCGCAGGTGGATGTCCGCCAACGAGCGACGGATTCATGATCTATCTGAACGCGTCTGGCACGGCGCTACTTTACAGCAGTTATATCGGAAACGTCACCGACGACTCTGTGTCAGACGTTTTTGTGGATTCGACCCGAGCAACATGGTTCGCTGGGAACAGTTCAGCAGTCATCTGCAGCACTATTCCGCCGACCCTCAAGCCTGGCATAAACGGAATTGCCCCCCATATAACCGGTAACGCTGCTAAACCGACGTTTGATATCTTCGACGACGGCTGGCTCGTGAAACTTCGCGTCGGTCAGTCGATCGTCAACTCGGTCACGCTTAACCCGCTCACGATCGGTGGGGGATTGGGGGCGACATCGGTCGCAACGATCACCCTTCGCGATCCGGCGCCGGTCGGTGGCGTGACGGTGACGGCGACGCTGAGCAACTCGGCGGCCACTTCGTTCACCGCTGCGGCAGGCTCGGTTTCAGTTCCGCTGTTCATTCCTGCGGGCGGCACGACAGTGACAAGGACCATTTTCTCTCTTCCGATCACGAGCGTCCAGACGAGCGATCTTAGAGTCACCCTCGAAAACGACTTCGTCTTAGCGCGACTTACCGTCAAGCCTTGGCTTGACAGTTTCTCTGCGGCTCCCGGCACCATCGTCGGTGGCAATGGACTGACGCTCACAGCAGTCCTGCCGCAACCTGCGGTCTCAGCGGTCACGGTCAACCTGTCGACAGACAGGCCAGACCTGATCACTCTGCCGAATCCTGCGACTTTGACGGTTCCAATCGGCGCTACTTCAGGATCGATCATCGTTGCCACGAGCGGCGTCGTCACATCCCAAAGCGCCATCGTGTCTGGTTCGTTGTTGGGAGTCTCAAAGAACGCAAATGTTACGCTTACACCCGCAACAGTCGCGTCGTTGACCTTCAATCCGCCGACAGTCAACGGAAGTTCCATTAGTACGGCGACAGTCGCGTTCAATGGCAAAGTCGGGGACGCGCGAACGATCACCCTCGCTTATGTCGCGGGCGATGTAGGCGCGCTGGTCAACGGCATTGCATTGCCAACGACCGTGAACGCGGCTGCCCAGGCCAGTTCCGTCTCGTTCCCTGTCACGTCTCCGCCAATCTCAGGGAGCGGATTTGTGACGATGAACGCGAGCGACGGCACGACGAGCGCGAACGGCACTCTTTTCATCGACAGTATCGACATTGCCGACCTCTTGATCACGCCTTCTCAAGACGTGCTCGGTGGGACCCTGCTTAAGGGCCAAGTCGTCTTGACGAGGCCTGCGGGGACCGGTGGGTTCACAGTGGATCTTGCCTCTTCTGACACGGCGGCGGCGACTGTCGGTTCGCCAACGATAACGGTTCCGCAGGGCAGTTCTTCAAGCGCTCTGTTCAATATCCAAACGAACCTCGTGCCCGCAGACACCACGACGACGATCAGCGCGTCCAAGACCGGGTTCACAACGAGAGCAAAGGTCGTCAACGTTAGAAGCAACGTCCTGACCTTGAGCCTGTCACCAACGACGGTAGTCGGTGGCGTCAACTCCGTCGGTACCGTGACCCTAGCCAACCCCGCTCCTG
>CAYYZP010000240.1:0-7284 GCA_964476165.1 uncultured Fimbriimonadaceae bacterium | reverse complement strand
TAATCCGGAGTCCTCGACCCTGGGCTAAGGTCTATGACCCATCCTTGCTTCATCCGTTTCGTCATCCTGAGCCCCGTCGAAGGAGCGAAACGGATGAAGCAGGGGGGGGGGTTAGAACCGATAGCCGACCATGAACGCGGGGCTTTTGAAGTCGATCAGATACGCGCCGTAGAGAGTCTGTCCCTCTGTAAAGACCGCGAACGGGTGTTTCTGATGGCCATCCAGTTGCATGCCCAGTGCTACCCCCCCCTCAAGCGCGTACTTCGCTCCGCCGAGAAAGTGCGAATGGCTCTCATTGGATCGGAAACCGATCCCCATATAGGCGTTCAAAGCACCCAGGTTCTTCTCAAGAGTCGCGGAATATCCAGGGTTGCCTGTTCCAATCCCTTGCACTCCGACGCTTGCATTGATGGCAGGAGAATCAAAAGTCTCCGGTACGAGATTGACCGACGCCAGCCAGCGCAATGAGTTTTGTTTCCAAAGGTGCGCGACACCGAGACGCACGCGCGGATCGGCGCGGTACCAAAGGAAAGTCTCAGCGGTCGTGACGGTCGTCGGTGCCCACACGGTGTTGTAGGTCCACTTGTACTGCGAGGCCGAACTGGCCCCATACCCCCCCGCGACTCACAGCGGGCAGGACGCCTGGCCCTCTTCTTGCGCATAAGCCGACGCGGAAACGAAAGCGATTGCGATGAGCGCGAAAAGTGTTTTCAAAATATGTCTGTTTTACGAGACGAATCTTGGAGCCATAATGGTCTCATGATCGAGCGGTACCGCGAATGGTGCGAGCACGAAAGGGACTGCAACGCCAAGATGCTGGCCATGATCGCGAGCGTGCCAAAGGAGAACATGGACACACCGAAGTTCAAGAAAGCGGTCCAATTGGCCCATCACCTTGCGGCGTGTCGCGAGAACTGGCTCGACCGCATGGACACCGGCGGCACGCACCAGACCGACTGGTGGCCAGAAAACGAGAAAGAGGATACACTCAGACATCGCTATGACATGATCGAGGCCCGGTGGGGGCACTACCTATCGACGTTGTCCGACAAAGACCTCGCCAAGGACTTCGAGTTTCCTGCCTCGGACGGAAAGCGCTATCGATGGAGCATCGAGGGACAGATCGTGCAACTCGTCGGCCATGCTTTCTACCACCGCGGCCAGATTTCTCTGCTCGTGGACGAACTGGGGGGGGAAACGGTCGACACCGACTACCTCTATTGGGCCGTCTCACGCAATCCCCGCTTTGGGGAGATCAAAGAGTGACTCATTCCTCGTTTCCCCAGAGTTTTTTCAACCCGCGCTCCTTGAGCCAGGCGTGGCGCCAGCGGTGGATGTCTTCGGGGCGGGTCGGGCGGTGGGGGATGCGGTCTTTGGCGGGAGGAAGGGGGGGGAGCGGCGGAGAGGGAGTTCGCTGGTACCAATAGGCACAAGAGGCCAAGTCCAAAATCATTCCGTTGGCGTGGCCGTGTTCGATACTTGCGCGCAAAGACCACGAAAACCGCACAGGGTCATCCAAATGAAACCGGTAGTAGTGCATCTTTCCGATCCAGCCGAAGCGCGGGTCGTCGTTGTTACGACCGGGGGCGTAGGCAATTCCGAAATACGGGTGCAAATAGTGTTCGTCCGGCCCCCACGACGTATTAAAGTAGTCTTCTGTGCCAGTGCCGTGCAGACCGGGCCAAGGTTCGCCATCGATGAGAAACATGTCGTCTCCTTCGCCTGGCCAAGGCGTCGATGGAGCATGGACGAAGTAGTTCACACCGACGTAGTGCCCCTCGCCTTCGATCGAGCAGAACAGAAAGTTGTTCTTGTCCGTGGTGTTCTTCGGATCGGTGTTTCTTCGAGGATCGGACAGATCGGTTAGATCGGACGGATCATTGATCCATGCGTTCTCCAAGCCGTCTCCGCTCTCGATCCCGGTGAGTTCTTGGTTGTACCAGGCGTGGAACCGCCCTTCGTCTGCTGGGATCGAAGCGTGCTCCTCGTAGTCCACATAATAGTAGAATCCGTCTACCCCCACCGAGCCCTGGTTCTCGACCTCGATGCGTGCGCCGTTGCCGAACGGCATCGGAAAATAGCACACGAGCGCCCCGCCACGGCTCGGGGCCGCGGCAAGTGGAAGAGAGACGAAATTGTAGTTCTTCCCCCACCCTTGCCCGAAAAACTCACCGATCGGCGATTCGACCGAAGGGTGGTCTTGGCTGTCCCAAAACATTCGGATCACCAGGTTGCGACGGATGAGAGGATCGCCTGAATTGATCGTGCACCAGATGTGCTTGACGATCCCCCCTCCCTTGATGTCTGCGAGAACGTGCGTCGCTCCCGGCGCGATCTTGACCCAGTCGTCGTTCCCGCCGGTCTTGTCGTACGACGAGCAGCGGCGGCACTTTGCGGGGACGATCGTGCTGAGCCGAGAAAGCGGGCCGTGCGACATGTTGGAACAAGTATGAATGATGAATAGGGGAAGGCGAGCGTCCACGCGAGTCGAATCAACGGTGAATGACGGGAAGTTGATCGGACTTGTTCTGTTGGACCCCTCTCCCTCAAAGGAGAGGGAATTTGCGCCGTTGCAAGCTATCGACGAGATTGCGAGTCCGCTTTCGCCGCCTCGGCTGCTAGAGCGCGCTTGTGGAGCAGGAGGTGCGGGGGCTCGCGGAGGGGGGACTCATCTTGCGGTGCGACGTTGGCGAGCGCGGCGTCATAGGCTACGACCGCTTCCGCGAACTTTCCGGCCTTGGCCAAAGTGTCCGCCCTCTCTTCGAGCATCAGCCCGTCCTTGGGATGGTCACCGAGATACGCCTCGACGAGTGAAAGTGCCGTGTCGTGGTCTCCGAGAAACCCGTTGATGCGAACGTCTGCAAGCGCGACCAGTCGCGCCTCATTCTCATTGAGGTCTGCGGGGGTCGCTTTCACGGTCAGGGCGGATGGGCCAGAGCTGGTCTTGCCTTTCCACGCCGAACTTGAAGTTTGAGTGTCCAAGACGGCGACGACGGAATATTCGCCTGGTGGGAGCGCGTTGGCCGCCTCTGACGTGACGGCCCATGCCATTGTTCCGAGAGTTTCGCCATTAAGAGTTATCGATCCTTCAGTGGTGAAGAGCGGTTGGAGCCCGAGCCCTGGCACGATCTGGTTCTGCGAGTCTCGGATTTCGACCTTAAGAAGTTCTGACCACGGGCCCGCGTCATTGGCGATGAAAACGGACGTACCCGAGTCGCGTCCGTCTGGCGTTGAAAGCGCGACTTCGATGAGGATTGGCGACCCTGGCGCGATAGTTGCCTCGCCGAGACAGTTGAGGCTGAGCGTGATCGACGGTGCTGGCTGGTCCGGTTTCTGTGCAGGACTTCCTGCGGTCGGTTGGACATCGACGCCCACGCAACCGCAGGCGAAAAGCGAGACGAGCGCGGCGAAGGCAAATGAGCAAGTCTTCATGGTTATCACTTAGTTGCGGTCCTTCGCCTCCCATTTGTCGCTAATGACGAACTGGTGCTTGCAGTCGCCGCGCTTCGGGTCAGTGTCGAAATACCGCGGGTGCGGCTGGTTTGTCTTGTTGAAATCGGTTCCCAATCGTGACGTACAAAGGGTTCTACCAGGCGGCTCAATCTGGTCGTGCCACACGCGCTTTGTCGAATCGGCTTGGTAACGATAGGCTTGTGCGACGCAGTATCTCATGATGCAGTCAACGTCACCGCTGTGTTGGCCGTTCTTCTTACCAAGGCGACAATAAAACTCTGTTCCGATAGGAAATCCAAGGGAACTTCCATCCGCCTCGCTGATGAGAGTGATATTGTTCCCAGACTCGCGAAGCTGTCGTGCGCCCCCACCGATGTCTACGGACTCCCAAGGCACTCCGAGCTTGTCGTTCGTCCAAATGTCGGTGTCGCCGTGGTGATAAACGCCAATCGCATGGGAGAGCTCGTGAGCGATGTGCTTTGATTGGAAGTTCGAAGATCGAAGTCCCCCTCGAGCTCCGACCACATAGACGGCGTCCTCAGTGTGGCCCATTGTTACGTTAACCCAGAGCGTGTTCTTCGGCGGACCCGGAAAGATCGCTCCAAAAACGCCCTCGGCAGTCCCGACGTTCGGATCGTCGCTGACTCTCAGGATCAAACAATGTTGGTCAACGGTGTGCCTGTCTCCTCGGCTGTTGAAGTTGATGACACGATCGATCTTGTGCTCGGGCTCCTTGATCTTGTGAATTACAAGTTGAGTCGCATCCTTGAACAGGCTGATTCCTGCTTCTGCCGCGGCGCCGACGCGGTTCTCAATGAAGATGTCCTTATTCTTGGGATCACAATTGTCCTTCCAAATCGTGTTCTGGCGGAACCCTCGGTACTCCTCCCAGACGCTCAGTCCGTCACCGACTTGACCGTCGCCTTTGGGCTCGTCTTCCCGATCCTCTGCGTCCTCGAGGTTAGGGGCAAACTTGTTCCTCCACGCCTTTGCGATCTCAGAGACGCCTTCTTCGCGGTCGGGAATCAGAACCTTGAGCAGTCCGGTGGGCTCGACCACTCCCTTCAAGACTCGACCGTCGGAAAGTGTCGCCTCGGCGGTAAGCGTCCCGATAGCCGCGCCATCAAAGCAATCGACGCTCACCGTGCCTTGCCGATTGGAGACTGCGTTACCATTGAGCGTGAGCCCACGGTTCTTGTCGCTAAGGATGTAGCCCCCTACTGGTGGGACCTGCTCTTTGAACTGCAGGTCGGGATCAGTAGGGGACATCGGATTCAACGGCCAGTTCATGCACACCCCCGGGTACTCGCTTACGCCGGCGAGCGTGAACACCACTTTGGTGACCTTGGCCTGCTTGTCGGCGGGAACGCCGGGCTCTTCGACCTCCCAGTCGATCTTAAGCGAGTTGCCGGGCTTGGTCTCAGAATCTCCCGGCTTAGGACGAAACTCAGAATAATCTCCCTGCGTTCTTAGCACGAACCTCGCAGTCGATGGCGGTGTCGGCGACAGCCGAAAATGGAACGAGATCATGGGGACGGCCTTGGGGCCCAAGTCAGACTCCGCAAAGGGTCGTGTTACTGTGAAATCGAGCGATCCGTCCGGCTGCTGATCGCCCTTTAGACTGCGCTGGACGAACATCTTGCCGTCTTCCTGTTTGGGCCAAGCCAGGTAGTCGCGATGTTTCACGGGGTCAGTTCCTTCGGTAGGAAAGCCATCGTTGTATTCCCACTCGTTTTGAAGGACCGGCCCCTGGCCGGTTGGCATCAACTGGAAAGCGATACTGTACGTGCCGTTTTTAAGGTCGGCGCCCATCATGCACACGCCAACAGCGTAAGATCCTCCTCCGCCCTGCACGGAACTGTTCGAGTTTGAGTAACTAACGGCCGATCCGTCGCTCTCGGCCACGGCGCCTTCCCATTCTTTGTTCGTCTGCTCGGAGACACGAAACTGGATGGGAAAGTAGAACCCGGGCAACTTGGACGGATCCGTCTCTCCGTTGAACATTGCGTCCATGACCTTTTTGTCCGGATTGTTCATCCATCCAGTGAACCGACCACGTTCTTGCATGTCGGCAGGGCTAAGGACGGCTCCCGGAGGGAACATTCCCGGCTTCGCTAGATTCAGTTCGAGAAATCCGGATACGCGCCGGCTCTTGCTCCACGCCGTCATACTATAAGGCTTCTCTGTGCCGAATTTCCCAGACCCGTGTAGCGTGAATTCGAACGACACGTACCACTGCTTTCGGGAAAGAAACGCGTTTTTTTCTTCTTGAGTGAGCGGAGTCGTCTGGCCAGCCAACGCCGTAATCGCTGACAGCACGAAGCACACAAGGGCAACTCTCAAGAATCGCATCGAGTCACTCAGAAGGTTGCAAAGCCACGATAACAAAGCGTGGCAAGTTCATGTTGAGAAGCGGCGCCTTGGCCCCCTCTACCACCGCTGGCGCCTTGAGATCAACCAGCGCCGAGCGTCTGGAATACTGCTGATCCATAAACAAGATCTTGGCCGCCGTCGTGAGCAGCCCGGCTTGAAAGAGCATGCGCACTCGGACGGACGCACCTGGCTCGATCCTCATTTCGCCGAACGCTTCCGGTGAGGAAGCCTTGACCCACGTGCGCGACTCCGGAAGGTCGCCTCCGTCGGCGTCGATCACTTTCGTCAGGATAAGGCTGCTGTGCAGCGGATACGGCGTCATCGAAGCATTCTTGATCGAAACGGTGAGCACGACGAACTTCTTCCCCTTGTCTGGTGCGTAGGCTCCGATAGGAAGTGGTTCGTCTGCGCACTTTTCGACCGTGATGTCCCACGGGCCGACATCGCACGGCAAAGTTAGAGCACCCGCGCCTACCTCTCGCATATCGAGCCCTGCGTTTTCGGCAAATACGCCGGTCAACGGCTTCACCTTTTCTTTAAGATCATATCGAAGAACTGGCGTACCCTTCCCACGCTGGACGATGAGTTTGTTCACCGGTCCTTTCGGGTGCATCTCAATGACGGCAATCGCACGGACTTTCTGGGCGGGCTTTAACTGCATGCTCAATTGATCCCTTCGATCCGGGTGAAGCGCGGCGATCCCGTTCGCGGCGATCCCGTCGCAGACAAAGTTCTCGTCGTCAGGCGAGACGACTGTAAAGGAATAGGACTGGTTGGAGAAGGGGCGATCCGCCTTGCCCGGATTCTGAACTGCGTAAGTGATGACGAGCATTCTCCTTCCAATCTTAGGGAACAAACCGTTGCGTTCGTGGAACGCGCGGCTTGCGAACTCGGCCTTTTCAAGCGTAAAGACGAGTTCCTCGCCTTTCTTACCGAGTTGGTAGGGGATGGCGAGTTTGCCGTTGTCGCCGGGCATTTGAACGGCACCGGCTTTCGGTGGGGTCTGGGCTTGGACTGACAGGGTGCAGGCAGTGAGAGCGGCTAGAAAAAGATTGCGGTTCATCGTGGAGCCTCGTGTGATCGGGTCGGTCGAATGTTACCATTGGGCAAACCCGACAAGTCACGGTCTTTCCTTGAACAGTTGAAAGAGAGAACGCTCGTCACATCGGCGGGTCAGATCGTGGCACCGGATCCGTGCCTCAGTAGTAAGGGGGAGGAACGACAACACTACTGAGGTTCTGCGAGCTATAGCCTCAGTAGTGTCTCCCGACTTCGTCGTGATCCGTGCTGCTGAGGCATTAACTATCATCACGTCGGTTCAGACCGTGCCACCCATTGTGGACTTACTTGACATCCACCCGATATGATCCATCCCAATCGTCTTCGGGGGGGGTTTTGAGGTAGCGCTGGCAGCGCTTAAGGAGGATGCGGGACGGCCCGTCGGCCTCGCGCATGGCG
>CAYYZP010000239.1:0-1738 GCA_964476165.1 uncultured Fimbriimonadaceae bacterium | reverse complement strand
CTCTACTACAAAGTCGGCTGGATGAAGAACACGGGCCAGCGCCACACCAAAGAATGCTCGCTCGCCAAGTGGACGAATTGCGCCGCCGCCTTCGACGCCGCGAACAAGGCGGTCGAGATCCACGGCGCCTACGGCTATTGCGACGAGTTCCCCGTCGAGCGGTATTTCCGCAACTCGCGCGGAGCGATGATCTATGAAGGGACGCACGAGATCCACACGGTCATGCAGGCCGAATACGAACTCGGGTTCCGTTCCGACAGGGCCCTTGACAAAATGCTCCCGACCTGGCCGTTCGCATAGTTTTCCCCCCCTCCCACGCGGATCCATTGCGAGGGGGGGTAAGATGGGGGCGGCGGACGTGGGGCGTACTAATTGCCCTCGGTCACCGAATTGAAACTGCCAAAGACCAGGACAACGTGAAACACAATGACTGACAAAGACGCAAAGAAAATGATCGCAGCCAATCTCAAGGCAAAGGGTTACTCTCGTGCCTTCGACGCCAAGAAGCGCAAGAAACTCTCTTCGCAGGTCTACAAGAAAGGATATGAGACGCGGTTCACCTGCGCTTCCAAGAAAGAAGCCAAAGACATCGTGGCTGCCCTCAAGCAGATCGGCATCAAGGCCGGCAAGCCGTTCGCAAAAGGCAACTCGACGATGGTCCCCGTATACGGCAAGGACCAAGTCAAGGCGCTCGACGCACTCTGAGGCAAGTAGTTACGGTGGGGGTCAGTCCCACCACGAAAACTTGTGCCAGTCGCCGGGCTTGCTCTTCTTTTTGACGTGCGTGTCGAGGTAGGCGCCGAGACCTAGGTGGTGCTTGTTGGCGTCCTCTGGGTTCGTGTCGTCGACCTCGTCCCAGCACATGTCCACGATCGCGATGGCGGAATCGCTCACGCGCTCTGTGTACTCCTTCCAAGTTTCGGGGCCCGTGCCCACGTCCCACATGGCGTAGATTCCGTTGTGCGCTGGTGCGCCGACTTGACACTCCAGAAATGAGGGCGGAAGGGGAACCCCGTTGTCAGAGATGCTCAGGTTGTCTAGGTCGCCGAACCCGCCGGAGGTCGTCCGCTTGATCGCCAGAGCCTGCGACATCTGACGAAGGTTTGACATGGATGTCGTGATCTTTGCGGCCTTCCTCGCCCGCCCGAAGACCGGGAACAGGATCGCCACCAGCACCAGGATGATCGAGATCACCACGAGCAGTTCGATCAGAGTAAAGCCTCTCTTTCGCATTGTCTTTAAGTTTACAAGATGAGCATCCCGACGCTGGAAAGCCTCAGGACGTAGATTGTCGTAACTAGCAATTTGCTTAAGCGCGTTCCTGAGGCATGGCTATATCGGGCTCAATGCCCGAGGATCAGGTTGCGGGGTGAAACCCCGCGCTCCAAAGAGTGACCTTGAGGTCCGCACCACAAATTGCTAGTCGCCAGTGACGCAAAGGCAGGAGGATTCGATCTTGATGTCAGCGTTCTTCCAGACGGTCTGAAACAGGCCCGTGAACACCGAGGCTTCACGGAGTTTGTTCTGGCCCTTGAGGCTTAGAGAGAGCCCTAAGACGGACCAGCCGTTACCGGGCAGTCTGCGGAGGTCGTCGCGGTAAACGGCTTCCGCCTCCTTACAGCGTTTGGCCTTGATGAGGACCGCACCGAGGGCGTGCCGCGTGGGCTGGAGCCAGTCTGGCGGCTCGTTGTACTTCGTTTTGTCCTCAAAGGCGACTGCCTTCTTTAATGTCTTAACA
>CAYYZP010000238.1:0-4441 GCA_964476165.1 uncultured Fimbriimonadaceae bacterium | reverse complement strand
AGGGACGAAGACGAGTGGCTCGACCAGATCAACAAGGAGATGGGGCGCCTGGCCGGAGAAATGGCAGGCGCAAGGCTTACCCCTGCCCGCTCGCGCGGCTGGAGCCCCCGCGTCGACGTTCTTGAGACCGCCAGCCATGTGGTCCTCAGGGTCGAACTCGCTGGCGTCCCAGTGGGCAAAGTGACCCTACACTACAGCGCGACCAAGCACACCCTGACCATCAAGGGCGTAAGGAACGAGGAGAGCGTGATCCCCGACGAGCGTCCCGTCGCGCACCAACTCGAAATCGACTACGGAGAATTTTGGCGCGAAGTGCAACTGCCCGATGTCGCGCTTGACGTCGAAGATGTGCGCGCGAACTTTCGCACAGGAATGATGTTGATTGCTGTTCCCAAAGCCGACGGCCCACCGAAAACTTTTGTGGTCAAACGGACGATCACCATCCAACGACTGTGATGCTTAAAACAAAATTGAAACAAGAAGAGGATGTTTTCGAGGAAGAGTCACTGGGTCCGATCTTAGAAGTCGGTCCGGATGAGGACAACAAGATCGTTCTCCCGGCAGAACTAAACATTCTCCCATTGCGCGATTCGGTGATCTATCCGATGCTCATCGCGCCGCTCAACGTAGGCCGCGCATCGGGCATTAAACTCCTCGATGAGAGCGTAGCGGGACAGGACCGCATCATCGGCGTCGTCGTGCAGCGGGACCCGATGACCGACGAGCCGAATTTCAAGGACGTCTATACCGTCGGTTGCGCGGTTATCGTGCGCACACTGATGAAGTCCCCTGACCAGGTTCGCCTGATCGTGCAGGGCATGTCGCGGTTCAAAATCGTCGGTGAGATTCAGAAAAAGCCGTACCTGCGGGCAAAAATCGAGCAGATCGACGAGCCAGATATCGTGGCTGACGAATCCGAAGAGGTCGAGGCACTAAGAAGATCGGTCGCCGCTCTTTTCGACCAGGCGGTGCGCCTCTCGCCGGTCATGCCCGACGAACTACGGTCACTGACAAGCGCTGTGCAAGAGCCATCGGTGATGTCCGACCTCGTCGCCGCGCACCTGCCGCTCGCGGTGGGGGAAAAACAGGAGATTCTCGAGACCTACGACGTCAAGGCGCGCATGAAACGGCTCGTGCAACTGCTCGGGAAAGAAGTCCGCGTCTTGGAACTGACGAGCAAAGTTCAGAGCGAGGTGAGCGCGGAACTCAGCAAGTCCCAGCGCGACTATTATCTGCGCGAACAACTTAAAGCGATCCAGCGAGAACTCGGTGAAGGCGACGATGCCGCGGACGACCTCGACGAAATTCGAGAAAAAATCGAAGTCGCAAAACTTCCGCAAGAAGCGCTGAAGGAAGTCAACAGGGAATTCGAACGTCTCAAGAGGATTAATCCGGGCTCGCCGGAATACTCCGTCGCGCGCACCTATGTCGAGACCGTCGCCGCTCTGCCCTGGGCGATTTCCACCGAGGACAACCTCGAACTCCGCCGCGTCAGGCGCGTGCTCGACGAAGACCATTACGGCCTCGACAAAATCAAGCAGCGCATCGTCGAGTTCCTCGCCGTGCGCAAAGTCAAGACCGACGGTCCAGTCCGCCAACCGATCCTCTGTTTCTATGGCCCGCCAGGAGTAGGGAAGACTTCGCTTGGAAAATCAATCGCTCGCGCGATGGGCCGCAAGTTCGTACGCCTCTCGCTCGGCGGGATGCGCGACGAAGCAGAAATCAGGGGCCACCGCCGCACATACATCGGCGCGCTTCCCGGCCAAATCCTGCAGGGAATAAGAAGAGCCGAGAGCAACAACCCGGTGTTCATGCTCGACGAGATCGACAAACTCGGAAACGACTTTCGCGGTGATCCCGCGTCTGCCATGCTCGAAGTACTCGACCCGGAACAAAACAGTTCCTTCCGCGACCATTACGTCGACGCGCCCTTCGACCTCGCCAACGTTTTCTTCATCACGACTGCGAACCGCCTCGACACGGTACCCCCACCCCTAAGAGACAGAATGGAAGTGATCGAACTCGGTGGATACACGGAACAGGAAAAACTCCAGATCGCCAAAAAGCACCTTGTGCCGCGCCTAGTTGGGGACCACGGACTGACGCCAGCGAAGATCCAATTGAACGACACGGCGATCGTCAGCGTCATTCAGCACTATACGCGGGAAGCGGGCGTGCGAAACCTCAACCGCGAGATTGGCAGCGTCGTCCGACGCGGGACACTGATGTTCGCCGAGGGCCGCACGTCCAAAGTAACGGTCACCAAGAAGTTCGTCGAAGAAGTCCTTGGCGCGCCACGCTTTACGCACGACGAGATCGACGAAAGAGAAATGAAACCTGGAATGGCGATCGGCCTCGCCTGGACCCCAGTGGGGGGGGACGTGCTCTTCGTCGAATCGACCGTCATGCCCGGCAAGAAAGGGCTCATGCTCACGGGACAACTTGGCGATGTGATGAAGGAATCGGTCACCGCCGCGCTGAGTTACATCAGGACGAACGCGACAAAGTTCAAGATCGATCCTGAAATCTTCGAAAAGTCCGACATCCACATCCATCTTCCCGCAGGTGCGGTGCCCAAAGACGGCCCGAGCGCTGGCATCACGATGCTCACCGCGCTCGTCTCGCTCCTTACGCAGAAAAAAATCGCCCCACGCCTGGCGATGACCGGCGAGATCACTCTCACGGGCCAGGTCCTCCCGGTAGGGGGGATCAAAGAAAAGATCCTCGCTGCCCACCGCGCAGGAGTCCGCACAGTGATCCTGCCCAAGGAGAACAAAAAAGACTACGAAGAAGACGTCCCGCAAGAAGTGAAGAAAAAGATCAAGGCCATCTTCGTCTCCAACGCCGGACAGGTCTTACGTTCGGCATTGAATGAATAGTAGACGTTTGATGCGAATATATATTATATCTTTCTACCTTGACAAGAAATGTAGACGTCGTGCATAGTCGCAAACAAGAGTACATGGGCGCACGTCCCGGAAACGGGGGTGACCGATGGTTTTTGACACCGTTCAAGAGTCGCAGGTGGTCGATGAGCCGCTCGTCCAAGGCGAGCGCAGACCAAGCGTCGTGTTGCGCTTCCTAGCCAGTTGGCCGGTGCTGCTCATAGTCTTCTGCGGGGCGACGGCGTTCTTCTTCTACTCGCTCATAAACCTCACGCCGAACCAAGTCGCACAAAAGGACACCTTTGCATCTCTGGCGTCAGTGGCGGCAAACGATCCGTCTTCCATTTACTACCTGCCCGCTGGCGCAAGGATGCCCCCACCGCCGCTGGACAAGAAGGAGATGTACGCCCTGTACATATGGGACGCGGACTGCGCGTCATGCAGCGCCGCGCTCTCGACATGTCTGTACCTTGGAGAAAAAGAGGAGAAGGTGCAGACGATCGTGGTCGTCCGCGAGGGCCAGATGAGAAAGGGGCTGTTCGCGGACTACCCGGACGCGCTCGTCATGACGGGCTCCCAGGCTCTCGGCCCGAACCTGATTGTTCCCTCGCCCGGAGTCATGGTCGTTGCGGACGCAAAAGGTGTCGTACAAATGTCAGCGACCGACCCCAAGGAGGCAGTCAAGTGGCTCGAAGCAAAAATTTAGGCTTGTCACTCATCGAGATCGTGGTGGTGGTCGCCATCGTTCTGGTCCTCGTGGCGATCTCCTACCCGGTGTTCATGCGGGCCAAGGAGAAGACCGGCGAGGTCGTCACCAAGAGCAACCTGCACCAACTCTGGATCGCCATGGACGTCTACCGAACCGAGCACGACGGCCAGGGCTACTACGGCCACCACGCGCTCATGGGCCTGCCGAACGTGTTCGACGCCTATGTGTCAGGGTGGGGGTTCAACATTAGCAACGAGGACTTGCT
Source organism: uncultured Fimbriimonadaceae bacterium (assembly GCA_964476165.1). GTDB lineage: Bacteria > Armatimonadota > Fimbriimonadia > Fimbriimonadales > Fimbriimonadaceae > JADFMN01. The sequence goes on along the minus strand of CAYYZP010000238.1, from coordinate 582 downwards.
TCGCTCGGGTTGCCTCAGGCACCAAGATCACGGTGGAGAACCGAATGAAAGAGGATGGTTGCGCTATACCGTTTATGACAACGAAGAAACTCGCTACCCACTATTTGAACAGTTTGCTCAGAATCAACAAGAAAACCTCATCGTGTTTCAAGACATGAACTGCGGTAACGAAGACGTCAGTCTCCACGATGACGCAGTCCAAAAGACGATGATAGGAGTTAACTTGTCAGGCTCAATTTTACGAAAGAGAAAATCAGGAGACCCGTTCACGCTCGCATGGTGGGATTGAGGTCTCCGAGGTAACTACTATGAATCAAAACAAGCAAAAACTTGCAATACTATTGCTTTCAATGACATTGACGATGGGTGGGATTGTCCTACAGCCATCGATCGCCCTGGCTTCGCATCCACCGTACTGCCTCAATTGTACGGGCAACGCATGTGGGTCTAAAGGCACGCCTGTTCAGAGCAATGAGTGTGGCGCCTATATGCACAACGGCATCTGCTACGAAATATGGAGACATGCATATACCTGTACCGATCCGCCCCCGGGGTGGTCTGCCCCCCGAAAAGGAAGACGTT
>CAYYZP010000237.1:0-4690 GCA_964476165.1 uncultured Fimbriimonadaceae bacterium | reverse complement strand
GCGTTGCACACGTCGCCCTCGGTCAGCACCGCGAGCGGCTCAGAGTCGTCCCCCACCACGACGAGCGCAGGGAACTGATAGACGTCCATTTTGTCGACGGCGTCGCGCAGGGTGCTTTGTCGCGTTAAAGTGGGGATGTGGGCGTGCAGGACCTCTCGTAGGGTCATGCACTGGAGTTTACCAATAGGGGGGCAGTGAGATGCCGTCCCGGTTGCGCTGGTCGCTTGTGACCCAGTTGAAGTCGATGGGCTCCCATTTGCCTTCGCGCTGTTCGAGGTTCATAGCGATCACAGTGCGGTCGTCGCCGCCCCACTTGCTGCGTTCGATGACGACGGCGATCACGCGAGCCTTGTTCTCCTTGACGTTTAGAACTTTGAAGTAGTCGAACTTGCCCTGCTTCGTCAAAGAAAGCGCGGTCTCCGTGACAACTTCGCGCATCTCCTTTTCGTTGGACCGCGTGACCAACTCGACGTATCCATAAGGTGCGAAGCCTGCGATGAGAAACATAGAGGCCATCACGCGCCAGGAAATCAGGTTGTCGGTCTTCTTTATTGGTTTGAACATCGAGAAGACCATTGTCAAAACGATCGAGACAAAAAAGCACGCGATGACGTATCCGATGAGGCCAATCATGGTTCCAACTCCAAGGCTCTTTATTCCACTTAGGCTTGAGGTGGGGGCAGTTTCACGCCCGCATTTCTGCCTAAGTTCGGCGCTTGTGGCGCGTTCCCGGCAATAGTGCAGGAGACGAAAAATCGAGCGTACACGGGTTCAGAGAGCCCGTATTTCTACCGATCATTCATATTGATGGGCAACGAGGCACTTCGGAGCAAGGACGCTGTCTCACAGTCGTACCTTTTGCGGTGCCAGTTGGCGATCAAACAGTTCAAGATTTGCCCTGTGTGCGACTCCGTCAACGTTCTCGACAACACGGAGTGCTTCGCCTGCCGATGGGCCGGAGCGTTCGTATTCGAGCCAAACGACATCGAGTCGCGGCTCTACGAGATGATCTCTCGCTGCCCTGGACTTCTTGAAGTGCTCGTCGACGATAGGCCTGAGCCAAAAACGAACGCACTCCTACGGATGTGGGCAGCGGTATTGCGTTTTGGTAAGCGCACTGACGTCAGCGCTTAGTTGCGCGAAAGCCGGGAGATAGAGAACGCCGTCGGCTTGAGGGTCGTCAGTCTCAAGTGTAGGCACCGTCGGCAGATCAGGGCCAGCCTCGTCACCACGGCGATGCGCGGAATGAAGGTCGCGATGTCCTGGTTCCACTCGATTTCACGCAGGACGACGTCTGTGCCTTTGCACATCTCGCAACAAACGGCCCGTCCCATGCTCCAAGTATAACGCCGGTTTCGTCCTTTGGATGAAAACTGATGGAACCCTTTAGAGAGATGTTCGGCCCTGAGTCAGGCGGTACGTTGCTGGCGGTGCTGATGAAACTTGGAATCGGGGCGATATTGGGTGGGGCGATCGGATACGAAAGGGAAAGAAGCGGTCGGCCCGCTGGCTTACGAACCCACATGCTCCTGGTGATTGGGGTGGTGCTTTTTAGCGAAGTGAGCAAGGCTTTTGGAGGCGACCAGGGGCGCATCGCCGCGCAGATCGTGACGGGTGTCGGGTTCTTGGGCGCGGGCACGATCATGCGGCTCGGGGTGGAGATCAAGGGCCTTACGAGCGCCGCCAGCCTTTGGGCCGCATCTGCGATCGGAATGGCCGTCAGCGTCGGTGGGCCGTTTATTCTGATCGCAGTAGTCGGGACTGGGCTGACGCTTCTCACGTTGGCGTATGTAACAGTTTTAGAGCGAAAACTTGTACCAAACATGAATGCGGCTTGGCTAAGGGTCGAGTTTGTGGATCGTGGTTCCTTGCCCCTGACCATTGCCAAAATTCAGGAGTCTGGTGCCTATGTTCAGGGAGTTCGGACAGTCTCAAGCGACCCGCTCATCGTGGACCTTGACATCGAAGGGAAGCGCGAAAACCTCTTGTCGATCGTGTCTGGCGTTCCGGGGGTCAAGTCGGCTGGTTGGAGCGATTAGGCGCCCGCGCTAAACTAGCCTAATGCCAATCGCCAATTTGGTCAAAGCCGCGCACCGACGGCCGCTCAGCGAAGTCGATCCTGCCGTGTTCGAGATCATCGGAAGGGAAGAGCGCCGGCAAGAGCACAACCTTGAACTGATCGCCAGCGAAAACATCGCCTCGACAGCGGTGCGCGAGGCGATGGCGTGCGTGATGACCGACAAATACGCAGAGGGGTATCCCGGCAAGCGGTACTACGGCGGGTGTGAGCACATGGACGAGGTCGAGCAGTTGGCGATCGACCGGGTGTGTAAACTTTTCGGCTCGAAGTTCGCCAATGTTCAGCCGCACAGCGGCGCACAGGCGAACATGGCGGTGTACCACGCCTTCATGAAGCCCGGCGACGTCTTAATGGGGCTGAGTCTTCCGGAGGGGGGGCACCTGACGCACGGCTCGCCGGTCGCGTTTAGCGGGCAGATGTACAAGATCGTGCCTTATGGATTGAAACCAGATGAGACCATTGATTTCGACCAGGTGCGGCGTCTTGCTTTGGAATCGCGTCCGAAAATTATTGTGAGCGGCGGCTCGGCGTATTCGCGCGCGATTGATTTTGCGTTTTTTACCGAAGTGGCCAACGAGGTGGGGGCGATCCACATGTGCGACATGGCGCACTACGCGGGTCTGATCGCGGGTGGCGTGTATCCAAACCCGGTGGGGGTGGCGCACATCGTCACTTCGACCACTCACAAGTCACTGCGCGGGCCGAGGGGGGGGATCATCCTGTATGACAACGAGGAGTACGACAAGGCAATCCGTATGAGCGTGTTCCCAGGAATCCAAGGCGGGCCGCTCATGCACGTCATCGCGGCGAAGGCGGTCGCTTTTGGGCTTTGCTTGGAACCGGATTGGAAAGACTATGCGCTGCAAGTCAAGAAAAACGCCGCCGCACTTGCCTTGGCTTTAACTGAACAGGGCCTGCGCATCGTGAGCGGCGGGACGGATTCGCACTTGATGCTCATGGACGTGCGGCCCTACAAAATAACTGGCAAGGTCGCGCAGAACTCGCTCGAACGCGCCAACATCACCACCAACAAGAACACGATCCCCAACGATCCGGAAAAGCCTTTTATAACAAGCGGCGTGCGCCTCGGCACCCCCGCCGTCACCACACGCGGCATGAAGGAACCCGAAATGACCCTCATCGCCGACTACATCGCCACCGTCCTCCGCGCACCGGAGGACTTGACGGTTGCAGAATCAGTGAAACAAAAAGTCATCTCCCTCTGCGATCAGTTCTCTATCCACGACGTCTAGCGAGAGGTTTCCGGATTCCTCTCCCTTGATCTTTGCCCCGACGCATCTTTCCAGTGGAAAGATCGTCCGGCGCAACAGGGCTATGGAGAGGGTGAGAGTTACCTGTCCCTCTGTCGTTCTTAGACGTCCCTCACTCGCTGGGGGACGTCCTTCAGTCGTTGAGGGATTTCCCTTTATCGTTCAGGGGCTTCCCTCTGTGATTCAGGGACGTCCCTCCCGCTATCAAGGGCGTCCCTCTACCAATAAGGGTCGTCTAAGAACTGTTCAGGGATGACTTGTTTGAACCTGACGAGCCTCAAGCGGGGTGCCCTCCTCACCATCAGGGGTTGACGGGTGGCACGGTCTGACCTGCAAAGGCAGACCGTGATTGGAAGTTATTCAATTTGCCAGGTCTGCACGAGGTGTCAGACCGGGCCACCCAGCCGAGGCTCTGCACTGGTTTAGCCTCGGCACAGAGCGTACCGAGGCATCAAACATTGTCCCTGATAGTGGTGGTTGGTGCAAGGGGAAAGCCCTGAAGGGGCGCGATCTGCAATTCGCCATCCGCCGATTCTGCCCTTTCAGGGCTTGCAAACGTCTTTGCACCGCCAACCCAGGGCAATGCCCCGATTTCTCCGGGATCTTCGACCCTGGGCTACAGGATCGCGACCCTTCGGGCCGCACGGCGCGTTGGCCGGGGTCACAGATCCTGATGCAGTTGGGACAATCCTCCTTCGATGCCTTGACGTACTCAGCACAGGCGGGGCTGAGGATGACGATTGTGGGGGGGGGGACGGACCTTTATTGTTGGACCCTATCCGAGATTCCCCCGATCACAGAAGTCGGTCGCATATTCGGGCCGTACATTTCGACGGAGGGACTCCGGAGGTGCAGACCTGGAGGTCCGTACCACAAAGTCGATGTCGCACGGAACTACCCTAACGACGCCTTCTTCTTCTGCGCATCCTCTTTAAGCGAAGTAAAGTATTCGTTCGTCCACACGGCCCGAGACGCCATTGTGATCGCGAGCCCTTCGAGAAGCCCTTCCTTATAAAGCGCGTTTGGCACAAAAAGGCGAAACGCCAGGGTCTTGTTGTGGTTGCACCAAGACCCGAGCAAGTGCGTGTTCAGCCAGTCCGCCCTCTCATGCTCGTTGAGTTCCAGGGCCATGTGCGCGATGTGTCTCGGCGACATGTCGAGTGGCACGGACAGCGTATAGTGCAGCCCGTTTCCGAGCGTCGTATGGGGCTCGTCGCTCGTAATGAAAAGTTCGATACAACGGTGAGGGTCAGGCGCCCAAAAATAGCGGGAAATGGACGACCGCTTGTTCGTGGGCTGAAACGAGTCTGCTTGTCGCTCGAGCGCCCAATCCACCTTG
>CAYYZP010000236.1:0-2947 GCA_964476165.1 uncultured Fimbriimonadaceae bacterium | reverse complement strand
TGCAGACCGCGATGGAAAGGCTGGCGCCGCACAGGTCGTCCACGCGCTCAATATCATGTGCGGGTTTCCAGAAAGCCTCGGCATCCCGGACTAGTCGTCTTCGAGCGCCTTCATGTCCTCGTCGGTGCCCACGATCGCATCGACGCCCGGGCCCGCGATCTTCTCCCACTGCCCCTTCTTGGCGCGTTTCCAAGTTGTAAACCCCCTGCTCGCTGCTTTTTCGGGATCGACTTCCCTCTTGAGGGCAAAACTAACTCGGCTGACCACCTTGATGCAAGGCAGCCCACAACCGGGGCAGAACTTTTCGGGCTCTTCCCCAATGTCCTGGAGTATCTCAAATCGACCAGGGCACATCTGGCACTCGCCATCGTCCAGTTCGTATTCGTATATCGGCACGCTCTATTAATCGTACACCAACTTTTCTACTCCAATGGAAGGTCTGCCTCCTGGACGATCCTCCATCAAGGTGTACAAGGGTGGCATGGGCAAGCGCAATTTTGACTATTCCTCAAATACTCCAGCCGGCTTGCCCGTGTCGGTCGCGGAACTTTGCGGCCACTGCAAGGGCAAGCCAGATCGCGTCATTACAAGCCACAGACATTAGGCTTGCCCATGCCACCCAAAACCAAATCAGTTCGGTCATTTGGGAGTGCGGCGATTCCTCACCGGCACGGGCATCCGGGCACCACGTGACCCTCAATCCCTGAGGGGGTTGAGGAATTAAGGCCTAACCCCCCGCCTTGTTCGCCAAGACCTTGCGCACGAGCGAGTGGCGTCGAAGCGTCCCTAAACTTGAAACAGCGACATCGACCTGCGTCCCAGCTACGCCCGCCAAGAGCGCCTTTACTTCACGGTACGACGATCTGAAGAGATCCTTTGTCCCGACGGAAAGAAGAAGGTCGCCATCTTTGATTCCTGCCCTTGCCGCTGGACTGTCTGGGGTAACCCGCGCGACCACCATTTGCTTTTTGCCCGGATGATAGGTAGCGGCGATACCGACTTCGCCCTCCATCTCGTCCGCCGCTTTACCTGTAAAGTTCTCTAACCTCACTTTTCGTCGCTTAAAATCGATCGTCACATTAAAGTGCTTGAGGAACCCAAACCCGACTGTCCCATCGTGCTGCGCGTCAGAAGATGGCAAGTCGATGATGTTCCAAACACTGTTTTCGACCGGAACGCCGAAAATGGTCGCGCCGGTCATCATAAAGTTCCACGACTCGACAGGTCCAGACGCGACATAAGCCCTTCCCACAAACTGCGGCGCCTTTCCATCCGGCCAAAGTCCGACGCGCTCCAACACTTCTTTGTGAGTAGTCGCATAAAACGAGTTGCCCGTGTCCAATGCGAGAACGATGTTCTTGCCGTTCGACGTGCGCACGGCAAGTTCGATAGACTTGCGACCGATCGGGAGCATCTTAGTCGTATAAGCGTTTTGTGACTGGGGAGCGTCCGTCGAAAAATCGTAGGTGTCAGGGTATATGATAAACTTCCTCTTGTCAAAGTTAATCTCCAGCACGTAAGGAGAAAAAGGCTCTATTCCCATGATGCCGTCCACATGGGTCCCATAACTTTCTGTAAAGTCCAACGTGGGCAGTTGGACGATTTCCAGTGCTTCGTTCGACATCTTGAGTGATCCGAGTTCGAGCGAAGCGACCTTGATCGTGTTGGCTTCGAAGACTCCCACAAAGTCTTTGAGCCCCATCTTGCCTGTGGGTCTGCCCAGATCGATGTGCGGTCCAATGACGAACGCCCCTGAGAACCCCGTGTCGAACATCGTCTGGACCGTTTTCCCGTTCACGCGGGCTTCGGCAATGATCGCGTCGTCCCCAATGGTGAACGGAACCTCTGCCATAGGGCCGATCGCACGGGTGCTTAGGGCTAAGGCGCAAAGGGTCATTGTCATCGTCTTCTGCCTCTAAGAGGAGGGGCTTGAACCCCCCGCTTGTCTGTCTACACTTATTGTATAACACGAATGTGGTCCCGACAGTGCCGATGAAGGCGGATTCTTGTATACTGCTCGGAATCCGGCCCAGACTAGGGCCGAAAGATCGTGACCACACAGAGGTAGCAAAGTGAAACCAGATAAAAAATCGTACAAAAAGACCAGTTTGAACGCGCTCGCACTCGTTGCGGGTGTTGCGACCATGGCATTCGTCGGGTTCGGTTGCAAGGGTGCCGAGCCGGCACCAACCCCCGACAATGCGGCAATAGGCAAGACCGATGAGAACAAGCCCGTGGAACCTGCTGCGACCAACACGACCGGCCTTCGCAATCGACCCGCGCCTGAAACGGCTGGCCCAGCCATCGAAGGCAACATTATCAAGATCGGGCTCGTCGCTAGTCAAAATGGCGACTTACGACCTTGGGGCGACGACTGCATCAAGGGCGCGAAACTCGCCGTAGACATGGTCAATGCCAAGGGCGGGATCGACGGCAAGCAAGTGCAACTGCTCGTCGAGGACAGCGCGAGCGACCCCGCTGGCGGAAAGTCCGCTACCGAAAAACTCATGGAGCAGGGAATCGTCGGTCTACTCGGAGAAGTATCGAGCGGCATTACACAGCCGATGTCACAGGTCTCTTATGACCACGGAGTTCCGCACATTGCGGTCGGCGCGACCAAGACGACGATCACCGACTACGGCACCAACGTCTTCCGCGTCTGCTACACGGACGACTTCCAAGGGCCGGTTATGGCGAAGTTCGCCTACGAAACGCTCGGGCTGCACAATATTGCGATCATGACCGACGTCAAGCAGCCGTATTCGGAATATCTGTCGAAGATGTTCAAGGAGTACTACATCAAGTTGGGCGGCACGATCGTTTCAGAGGAATCGTACCAGTCAAAGGACACGACCTTCACCGCGCAACTCTCTAACCTCAAGGCGAAGAACCCAGAAGGCATTTTCCTCTCTGGTTACTTCAACGAGGTCGGGCCAATCGTCCGACA
>CAYYZP010000235.1:0-2692 GCA_964476165.1 uncultured Fimbriimonadaceae bacterium | reverse complement strand
GTCATGAAGAAGTTCGAACACCGTAAAACTCGACAAAGACTCGCCTGGAGCCAAACGTACCCCCACCCCCGCCGCCGGCCGCACGTCCATCACCACTGGAGTCTTTAGATCGTAGTTGACTTGCGTGAAATAGGATGCGTCCGTTCTATACACCACGTTTTTATCGTCGTTCGGTGACATCCCTCCAAACGAATAGTCTGTGAAAACCGACCAGTTCGGCCGTACCCAACTCGAATACGGATCGACGGAACTCTCCTGCTCCACAAAGGCGAGCGATTCGACGACGAGCGTGTCCACCGTGAACGGAGAATCCCCCATGTTGCGCACGATGCACCTCTTGGAGAACAAGGGAGCACCGTCATAAATCTCGTAGACGACGTCGACTTCCAAACCCTCCCCAGCGAACGAGAACACGACTTGCTTCCCAGAAGGCGGCCACTGTCGATCTTCCCCCCTCCATGCGCGCTTCCATTCGAACCGCGCTTCGACATCGCCTACCGAGTATGAGAGTAGCCGCAGCGAACCCTCCTGCGGGGTCATTTCAGAAAGCCACTCGCGCTTCAAATAGGCTAGGTCTCGCTGACCGAGTAGACCCCCCACCGCGACCTCTTTTCCATCGATCACCACCAAGGCCTCAGGACGCACCGCGCGCAAGTACTCCTCGCCCGTCTTCAAATGTTGCAAAGAGACGGTCACAAGGTTGTCGCCCAAAAAGAATTCGCGCGACACGAGCCCGTTGGATATCACGATGCTGTCATCCCCCTCCACGACCCGCGCCGGCGCATCGATCCCGGTCAACCAGTCGCCGCTTGAACTAAAAGCGACCATTGCAAGAACCATCAGTGACATCGCAATTCGATACCGCTCAGTTCCGCCAGGGCTTGCGCAACTCGCCTTGTTCCTCGTACATTGTGATCAAGTCGTTGATCGTTCCAAGTTCGGTACCACTGTCGATCTTGAACGGCTCAAGCGTAACTTTGTCGCCATCGAACACCCACGGCCAGTTGTTGCCCGCCCCTTCGATCTTAATCCGCGTCTTGATGTTGTCGGTCGGACCAAGTTCGTAAATCCGCAACAAGATCACTTCGGCCCCAACGTATTCACCGACCGAAGATCCTGCACGACGCACGCCTTCGATCAAGTTTCCATAACTCACTTCGTGGAGCGGCGCGATCGCTGCGGTCACAGAATCCACGTCTGCCGTCCCACCGTCCGCAACAGTGGCGGCGATGGCGGTAATGGCGTCGGTCGTGGCTTTGACTTGTCTGTTTTGTTCGTTTTTGTAGCCCAGCCCAAAGTGGGCTACAACGCCGACGAGAATGAGGACGATCAGAATCTTGACGAATATATTGTCAGGTCCCATGATACTGATTCTATTCTAATGCATCTTGACGAAAATTGCCACTCGCGCACTCAGCCTAGGATCGCTTTACCCTTTTCTAGCCGTATTATCAGTCGCTTCTGCCCGAGAACGGCCATCAGTTCGAAGAGCCCCGGACCGACAGTCTGTCCCGTCAACGCCACTCTCGTCGGGTGGACGACGGGCCCGAGTTTTTCGATGCCCGCCGAAGCCTGATACGACCGCAACATCGCCTCGCAATCCCCTGCGCTGATAGACGTTTTGCTGCGCACTGAGGCGATGATAGAATCGAACATCGCGGCGACGTGCGGCTGCCCTTTCCACTTGGCGACCGCACTCTCGTCAAACTGTGGGTCTTCAAAGAAAAACGCACACGCCGTCCCAAACTGCGCGAGGCTCGTCACACGCTCCTGCTCCAACCGCACCGCCTCTGCGACAAGGTGGGGGTCTTTGATCGCGGTGGCGGCGAGCAACCCCATCGCATCTGCGGTTTTCGATCCCCCCTCACGTGCGCGCCAATAGGATTGGTTCTCCGAACAGAATGAGTACTGCCGCACGTCCTCCACCAACTCTTTGACTCCCGTCGACCGAATGTTGTGCCCGTTCATCCAGTTCAACTTGTCGACGTCGAAGATACCCGCTGAAGGCTGGATGCCGCGAATGTCGAACACTTCCTCCATCTCGCGCATCGTCATCAGTTCGCGATCCCCCCCCGGAGACCATCCGATCAGCGCGATAAAGTTCGCCAATGCAGAAGGCAAATAACCCGATCGCCGAAAGTCCAAACACGCCGTATCGCCGTGCCGCTTGCTCAGTTTCGAGCCGTCCTTGCCCTTGATGACGGGCACGTGGCAGAACACAGGCTTCGAAAACCCGAGCGCCTCGATCAAAACGATGTGCTTCGGCGCGCTACTGATCCATTCCTCGCCCCGAAAGACGTGCGTGATCCCCATCAAGTGATCGTCCACCATCGCCGCAAAGTGGTACGTCGGCATCCCGTCGGCCTTTATGAGCACAGGATCGTCCACTCCGTTCGACGCGATCTCAACCCGCCCTCGGATCGCGTCGTCCACCACGATCGTCTTATCGCGCGGAATCCGTAGCCGCACCACCCCGCCCCCACCGGCTGCAGAAACCTTGGCGGGCGAAGCGTCGCGCCACACGCCGCCAAAATAACCTATCGGCTGTTTGTTGATCTGCTGGTACTCGCGCATTTCGGTGAGTTCTTCTGAAGTGTCGAACGCCCAATACGCCGCACAGCTCTCCAACAACTGATCGATATAGGGCTGATACAACCCGGCTGCTTTTCGTTCGCTCTGGCGATACGGCGCC
>CAYYZP010000234.1:0-2750 GCA_964476165.1 uncultured Fimbriimonadaceae bacterium | reverse complement strand
CGTTCTTCATGCGGTCGGACAATCGCGCGCTGGCGGCGGTGGGGGTACCGGCGCACACGGTGAGCGTGGGATACATCGACGACCAGTATCACAATGCGGACGACGAGTGGCAGACGATCGACTACGCGAACATGGTCAAGGTCGTGAACGCACTGGCTTTCGCCGCTTTAGAACTCGCCAACGATCCTGTCGCGCCGAAGTGGGCGGAGATCGAGGCGACGAGAAAGTACCGCGAAGCGTGGTCAAAGTTGCACGGCGGCTAGCCGGGCAGATATATTTGTGGGATCGGATTTTTCGGCGACTCTTGTTGCCAGATGATGCCGACGACCCACCAGCGCGTTCCGTCGAAACCGAGAGAGATGTTGTTGATGCCACGCAAGATCGGTTTTTCCGCTGGGTCGCGCCTGATCTCGTAAGTGCTCCAGACGTTTGAGATGCTTCCGTAGACTTCGCTTTTTCTTGCTATTTCTTTTTCGTAGAAGGGTGCTTGTTTGAACATTCTCTTACCCATGTCAACGTACTCCTCCGGCTTGATTTCTATGAGCCTTTGTGGGCCCTCCTTTGTTGGGGCGAACGTTCGGAGCATCGCGCCTGGCGCGAAGATGGAAAGGAAGCGCGGCCAATCGCGCTCTTTTTCGACTGGTCCGGAGAGGACGTCGTAGACGGCGGCGATCGTCCCGTCTACAGTCTTGAACTCTTCTGCGGGCGTTTGGAGAGCGATGATCGTACTCAGGATGAATGGGATTGCTGTCATGTTGATTTCCGCTTGTGTCAGGGTTACTCACCACAATACTGCCTTGGCTGTGGAAAAGTGTCCAGCGGTAAGAGGTAAAAACGACTTTATCACACCATGTCCACTGTTTTTCGACGCCTCGTAGCCATTTCTTTTCTTGTTGTTGTTTGTCAGTCCGTGGTTGCGCAGGTCAATCCGGCGCTCTATGGGGGATTGAAGTGGCGGGAGATCGGCCCGTTCCGTGGAGGGCGGTCAAACGCGGTCCACGGGGTGCCGGGCCGCGCGGAAGAGTTTTATATGGGGACGTGCGGCGGCGGTCTGTGGAAGTCGACGAACTCCGGCGTGGACTGGTCTTGCGTGTCGGACGGGTTTTTTAAGACTGGTTCGATTGGGGGGATCGGGGTGTCGGCATCTTCGCCCGACACGCTTTTTGTCGGGACGGGCGAGACGGAACTGCGCGGATACATCAGCCACGGCGACGGGGTTTACAAATCGACCGACGCGGGCAAGACTTGGGCGAACGTCGGACTTAAGGACTCTCGGCACATTGCGCGAGTGCGGGTGCATCCGACGAACCCTGACATCGTTTGGGTCGCGGCTCTTGGCCACGCTTATGGTCCTAACTTCGAGCGCGGCGTTTTCAAGTCGACAGACGGAGGTGAGAATTGGAGACTTGTGCTTTTTGCGAACGATCGTACGGGCGCGGTCGATCTTTGTGTCGATCCAAGCGACCCGAAAGTTTTGTACGCGAGCATGTGGGAGGCGTGGCGAAAGCCTTACAGTTTGAACTCTGGCGGTCCAGGTTCGGGGCTCTATAAATCCATCGACGGCGGCGAATCGTGGAAGAACATTTCGCGCAATACCGGACTTCCAGGCGGGATTCTTGGAAAAATCGGCGTGAGTGTGAGTCCCGTGGACTCTTCTCGCGTGTATGCGATCTTGGAGGCGGCGGAGGGGGGGATTTTTTCCAGCAACGACCGTGGGGAAACGTGGGCGAAGGTGAATTCGGACGCCAATTATCGCCAGCGCGCATTTTATTACACGCGCATCTACGCCGACGCGAAGGATAAAGAAACAGTTTATGTCCTTAATGTGTCGATGGGTAAGTCGACCGACGGCGGAAAGACTTTTAAGGGCGTCGGAGTGCCGCACAGCGACAACCACGACCTGTGGATCAGCGCCGACGACGCGAACATCCTGGTCAACGCCAACGACGGTGGGGGTAACGTGTCGAAGGACGCCGGAAAGACGTGGACCAACCAGGACTTTGCGACCGCTCAGTTCTATCACGTGACGACAGACAACTACTTTCCGTATCGGATCTACGGTGCGCAACAGGACAACAGCACCATCAGGATCGCAAGCCGCGCGGGTGGGGGCATCTCAAGCCGCAACTGGGAGTCGACTGCGGGGGGGGAGAGCGGGTACGTGGCCGTCAAGCCCAACGATCCTGAGGTGGTCGTAGGCGCGAACTATAGCGGGTACATCGAAGTGCGCGACCATCGCACTGGGTTGAGCCGCGACGTGAATCCGTGGCCCGATAATCCTCTTGGGCATGGCGCGATCGATCTCGATCAGCGGTTCCAGTGGACGTTCCCGATTATTTTTAGCGCACACGATGCCGATGTGCTTTATGCTTGCTCCCAGTTTGTTTTGAGGACCACGGACATGGGGGCGTCGTGGAAGAAGATTTCGCCGGACCTGACGCGGAACGATCCGGCGACCCTGCAATCGAGCGGCGGGCCGATCACGAAAGACAACACGGGCGTGGAAGTGTACGCGACGGTTTTTACTCTCGCAGAGTCTCCTCTAAAACGAGGCGTTTTGTGGGCAGGATCGGACGACGGGCTCGTCCATGTGACGCGAGACGGCGGTCGTTCTTGGTCGGTCGTTACCCCCACCGGGATGCCCAGGTGGGGGCTTTGCAGCATGATTGAGGCTTCTCGGCACGGTGCGGGCACTGCCTATCTTGCGGTGGACAACCACGAGTCGGACGATTTTCGACCGTACATCTATG
>CAYYZP010000233.1:0-2695 GCA_964476165.1 uncultured Fimbriimonadaceae bacterium | reverse complement strand
GCGGCCTCCGCGGCGGCGACCGCGCGTCCCGCGATACGCTGGCCCGCGGGCGCGGCCGATCGGCGGGCGATCTTCGCAGAGCAGTCCGAGGACGGCGAGCCGGTGGGGCGGTCACGGCGACCTGTCTGAGGAGTTCCTGCCTGATTCTCTCCGCCTCTGCTTGGGCGAGTCCGGGCACGCTGGCAACCGCGCCAGAGTGTCCTCCAACATAAATGCTGATGACTGCCAGTCCGAGCGCGCGGGCGATGGGGCCGGAGGTGATGTCGACGTGCTGGATTCGGGCGCGTGGAACGAAGGTCCAGGTCTTCCACCAGATACCACGTGCGACGGCAATGTCGTGCTCACCGAGCAGATAGCGCCAGTGCTGAAAACGGAGGCCAGCAACAACAATCGTAAGAACAAGGACCGACAGCCCCACGAAAATGCCGATTATGCCTGCAGGGTTTGGCTCCACATCCATGACCTCTTCTGCGAGAAAGCCCGCGCCAGCGATCACGACCGCATAGATCAGCCCGGCTACGGCGGCTTCGACCCTCCAAAGCACATTGACTTTCGGGTCGAGAAATGACCAGCCGTCGAGTTCAAACAGACTCATGATTCAGTTTCAAGACGCTCGCCACTCGACGCAAGGACCCTTCATATCGCTGATTGTGGCGCCGCTGAATGAAAGTGCGCGTTATCGAAGAACCTTACGCCAAGCGCTTGTGCGTAGTATTGACCCTTCGCGACGATGGGGCCGGCCGAGTGGTTAAGAGGGGCTCCGGTCGGCAACGAAGTCATGGTTCTCTCGGCGGTGAGGAGCGGCACCATTGCGTTCTTCCAATGGAACACGATCCTGTAAATGACCGTCTGTCCGGCCAGGCCGTGCAAATAGTGCTCACAGTACACAACGACGGCATCGATCTCTGCGACCGAGCCTCTTTTTGTTTTTTTGAAGACTCCCCCCCCTTCCCGCCGGAAGTAGGTCCGCGACCTGAGGTCGAAAGCAACGTATTCCATGGACAAAAGGGCCCACGTTCCGGCAAAGAGGAGCGCCCAACCCAACCAACTCATCGACTGCAGTTCTGGAATCCTCAAGACACCGACCAATCGTCCAAAGAGTATCCAAACACCGAGTCCAAAGCACGCGATGACGAGCCCCAAGTACCAGTTCGGAGGTGAGAAGACGAGCCGCTTGTTTTCTCCCCAGATTCGGCCCACCAGTGGTGTCTCAAGCCCGATCTTAGTCTGCGGCTTTTGCCACCGCACGCCTTCTCCTTGTCCCCGGCCCTCAAGTGGATTTTGCACCTTGTTGGCCCTATTATACGGGTTACAAGGAGCCCGGCATTAATACCTGTTTGAGGCACTGACACCCCGCTCGTGAGTTTCATAGTGGAATGAATCAATAGGCTGGGGTAAATGATGGGTAACCGGGTCGAGTTCAACGTACTGAAGAGCCTTTTTGAAAGCGCAGGGTCGCTGCCACAACTTCCTAAATCGCCGCTACGGCTTTCGCGGCTCCTCGATTCTACCGACTCGAACCCAGAGTCGATCGAGGCGCTCATACTTTCAGACCCAGGTTTGACCGCCGGACTCTTGCGCTCGTCGTCTTCAGTTTTTCACGCGCGCAGGAAGGCGGTCACGACAGTCCGTGAGGCGATCATGGTGCTCGGCTTTCGGTCGCTGCGCTCGCTGGCCATTGCACTCTGGACCCAGTCGCTGATCGTCGAGGCGAGCAAGAAATCAAGTTTTGACGCGGGCAGGTTTACGAAGAACGGAAGTTTCGTCGGATTCTTGGCCTCCACGTTCTATCGCGAAGAGGGCGCATCGAAAGGGGGGTGGTCCGTGGACGAAGTCTACGCCGGTGGCGTGCTCTCTAACATTAGCCTTGGACTGCTTGCCGTGCTCCATCCAGGTTCGTTCGACGATGTGTACAACCTTTCGAAGGACAACCAATGTACTCTCACACGGGGGTTCAGCGACCTGTACGAGCACGAGATCGCCGAACTTGGACCGCTCGCCGCAAACGCCCTTGGACTTCCGGAAATGTTTGAGACAGTGATCGCCTTTTGTGACCATCCGGGGGGGGGGGCCATCGACTCGTTCAGGCCGCTCGCGTGTCTGAACTATGCGAAACTGCTCGCCGACCACCACGGCTTTGGTCTGAACCGCTGGGACGTGTCGCTAATCGTCGAAGGCTCTGTTCTGCAAGAGATATCGATCGACGAAGCACGGCTGGCCGCACTCGTTGCCGAGGCTCGCAAGCACACGCTCCTCAGCTGTCCGGCTAACGCTGCTTAGCAAGTGCCAAAATAAGCCGTGGAAACGGCTCATTGCGGCAAGTGCGGCGCGCCTATGGGCGAAGCCGACAAGACTTGTGCCGGCTGCGGAAACAGTGCCCAGCCACAGTTTGAGTCCCAACCAGCCGAAGGCGAACTAGGTGTCTACTACTGCTTTCGTCACAGGAACGAAAAGACACGGTTGCACTGCGGCAGGTGCAATCGTGCGATCTGTACGCTCTGCGCCGTCATCGGACCTGCGGGACCAAGGTGTCCCGTCTGCGCAAAGAACAATGTTCCCTTTAGTACGCGCGCGGTCGCCCATGAAACGCGCATGACTCTCAGAAACTTTATCGGTGGGCCCTATCGGTTCATGTGGATACTGATCTTTCTCAGTGTGGCGACGGGGTTCTTTAGAAGTTGCACCTCTGCGTTCG
>CAYYZP010000232.1:0-1873 GCA_964476165.1 uncultured Fimbriimonadaceae bacterium | reverse complement strand
GCTCGACGTGCGCCGCGATGTCGATCAGTTCGTTGAACGGCACTGTAGCCAAATCAGCCGACGTCTGGCCCGTGTGGATACCAATCCTCATGCGAAACGGAACCGCCAGTCTATTGACGTCCGAGTTGAACCGCGTGATTTCGGTCTGAACCTCCTTGGCCGCATAGAGCGCTTCCGCACAACTTCCAAACGACAAGACAGCGCCGTCGCCCGCTTGCGAAAGGACCGTTCCACCTCGCTGACCTGCGATCTCGGAAACCAAGTCCTGATAGGCGCGAAAACTGTATTCGACATGATAAGCGTCTGCTTCCTGCTTCATCGCCGTACTGCCGACCACATCAACGGCCAAGACGCAAGTGGCCGAGCGCGACGGGTTAAGCCGCCACTGGATCTCCACAATCTCCGCAAGCAGGGCTGGAGGGTCGCTCTCCTTTAGCCTCTGCCTAACCCGCGCCCGCGAATCGATGTGCGAACCAACTCCCAACACGAGCGCCAAGAAAAGCGTCCACTCGAGACCCTTGAGAAGAAGCCCGGACGATGCCAAAAACTCAATATAGGCCGGTCCGAAGAAACTGTACGGTATCGCCTCGGCGAGAATCTTCCCTCCGAAAAACAACGACAAAGCGGTGATTGATCTCTTGAGTCCGCCAGAGAGATAGCCGATCGACACAAACGCGCAAGCGACGATGAACGTATCGAGCGCGGCGGGCACCGAGGCGATCTTGGCATAGGCTTCCTCAATGTTTCGCTCTGGCGCGATACCGTACCCGCGCAACACGATTCCTACCCCCCCCACAATGAAACCTGACACGAGCCCCGCGAGTGGCATCCAAGGAGTCGTCCTCATCACGGGAACGAGGCCCCTCCACCGCTTGCTGTGCGCCTCTGCCGATCTTGCCCGGAGTTCTTCCTGAAGATGAAACAGCCGGTCCAGTAGTTCTTGCCGCGTCAACTGCGACTCGCGGCGGTCGACCTGGCTCGACTTCCTAAGTCCCCCGACGAGCGAGACGACCCCGAATATCCCAAAATAGCCCGCAGCGACGATCATGCTCACAAAGGGGATCGAGATCGGTTGGCGCTGCACGTTCTCTTGCGATCCCGCCAGATAGTAGACCGCCACCATCGTCGTCACGAAGATACAAGCCGCGCCATAGACCACGTATCGCATTCGACCGTTGCGGAACAGACAAAGCCCGTGGAGCAGTGCCGTTGCAACAAGAATCACCGACTGCGAAGTTATCAAGACCTCCGCGGCCTTCTCATCGGTCGGCGCGAGCAGACCAAGCATCCTGAGCCAACGCAAGGTGATCATGAGCGCTGCGGCCATGACCAGCGTCAACGGCAAAGAGAGATACGGCTTGTTCGCAAAGTCGTCCGTGAATGAGGCAACCGATCCGACAAAACCTTGCCATGTCGCCTTGAGCACTTTCCTAAAAGACTCGGTGGACGAAACGCGGTTGGGAGACCCCCTCAGAGTGTCCAGCACGTCGCTGACAAATGCCTCGTCAAGTTGAAACTGATTTGCCAACTCGCGCGCAGAATAGTTGGTTCTGTACGGATGTTCGCGCAAGTACGAGGCCAACTCGTCGAGTCCTGTTCCGCGTTCGACCGCTCGCTCCTCGATCAATACCTTTGCTATTGCATGGCCTCCTGGAGTGCTACGTCAGGCTTGAGTCGTAGAGTGCCGTCCCAAGAAAGAAAGAGTCCTACTCCTTTTTCTTGGCGGGTTTCTTTGCTGCCTTGGGCTCAGCCTTCTTTCGTGGAGCCTTTTCCGCCTTCGGCTCGGTAGAGGCGGGCTTCTTGGCGACGGTTGCCTTTGGAGCCGCTGGCTTTTTGGCTGCGGGCTTTTTGACGCTGGTCTTCTCGGCGGCCG
>CAYYZP010000231.1:0-3873 GCA_964476165.1 uncultured Fimbriimonadaceae bacterium | reverse complement strand
TGACCTTCTCAACGTAAGCCTGCGTTTCGGCATAGGGTGGGACCCCACCGTACTTTTTGACCGCTCCAGAACCCGCGTTGTAACAGGCCAGTGCGAGTGCCAGTTGGTCGAAAGAGTCGGTCGTTGACTTGCCCTGCCTTTCAAGGTGGCCGCGAAGCGTCCGCACAGTCCCGTAAATGTTGGCTTCGATTTCATAGGGGTCCACGATCCCGAGCGATCGCCAGGTGTCGGGCATTAATTGCCCGAGCCCTTGTGCGCCGGCATGGCTCGTGGCGTAAGTCTTGAATCCGCTTTCGTTTTGGACGAGAGCCATAATCAGTCGCGGCTCGACTCCGAAGTGCGCCGAAAAAGCAATGACGCACCGAGCGATCTCCTTTGCCTCCGGCTCTTCGATGTACTTGTTTCTGCGCAGGATGTAGTCTTGATAGACAGGGACGAGCGCGGCAAGTTGCGGAGCCATTTTGTCCGTAAGTGTTCCGATCGGCCCGTTGAGCGGGTTAGGCACGTAACCGCGATACCGCGAATAATGGGTGCGTCCGCGCCTGCTTCTGTTCTGCGATTCGAGCAGTTTCCTCTCCGCCTCGACCTTCAGTCTCACTTCGAGTTCCAGCGCGACGTCCTCCGGTAACGACGTGACGAGAGTCAGGTCCGGCATCGACCCTGCACGCTCGCGAGAACCCGAAACGATGAATCGCCCGATGTCATAGTCCTGCTCTATCCATTCGGGTGCGATAGGCGCATCGATCACAAGCGTACAGGTCCTAAATTTAATGAGGAGCGCAGTGGTGCCTGAGTTGGTCGTGACCGAACCTGTGATCTGGCCCGTCACTTCGAACACGCCGGTACCGACAAAATTGTCGAGCGCGATCGAGTCGGAGACCAGTTCGATACCGTGCTTCTTGCGGGCCTTGATGAAATCATCCATAGGCCCGGCGATGCAGGCCAACGGGAGCAAGCCCGCAATCACGGTCGCTAAAATCTTATTGCACATGCTTTTTTTGCAAACCAAAATCAATCTGTGGCGGACAGACAGGGATTCGAACCCTGGAGAAGGATTAAAGCCCTTCTACCCACTTAGCAGGCGGGCGCTTTCGACCACTCAGCCATCTGTCCAGTAAGTTTAGAGTATAGCACGGCACCTTGAACCTGGACAGACGCTCGAACCTAGTACCACTACCTGGGAGTTTCCCATAGTCTTGCTAGGTTCGACGCCCGATAATCTCTATGGTTATAGACGCGCAAAAAGCGTGCCGTGACTCATTAGGGCAGGATTAAACCAAGGACAAAAGCAACGCAAGAAGCAAGTCGGCTCGACCGACTACGGGTATAGGGCGCCTTCGGAAGGCGCCCATTTTTTTCGCCATAATGCGCTCATGCTCCTTGAAGGAAAGAAGGGCCTCGTCCTCAACGTCACCAACAAGAACAGCATCGGCTGGGCCTGTGCCCTCGCTGCGGCGAACCAAGGCGCGCTGGTCGGGGTCGGGGCACAGAACGACCGCATGCTCGAACGGGTCTCGAAACTCACGTCGGAGCACCCCAACATGAGCGACTTCATAGTCGACTTTTCCGAGGAGGCGCAGTTGGACGCATTGGCAAAGGCCGTCGCGACGCGGTACGGAAAAATCGACTTCCTCGTCCATTCTGCGGCGTTCGCGCAACGAGAGGACTTGGAAGGGCGTTTCATCGACACGTCGCGCAATGGATTCGCACTCGCTTTGGACGTATCGTGTTTTTCGCTCGTCGCACTGTGTCGGACTTTGGAACCGATCTTCAACCAAGACGCAAGCGTGATGTGCATGTCTTATCTTGGATCGACCCGCACGGTAGGGAACTATAACGTCATGGGAGTCGCTAAAGCCGCGCTCGAGGCATCGGTGAGATACCTGGCGCAAGACCTTGGAGGAAGAGGCATCCGCGTCAACACCATAAGTCCGGGGCCGATCAACACGGTCGCCGCGCGCGGAGTCAAGGGGCTGACGGAAATGATCGAGTACGTCCACGCGAAGGCGCCGCTCAAACAGGAGTTCGGCCAAGAAGAGGTCGCGGCGACCGCTGTTTATTTGATGTCCGATCTGAGCAAGGGAGTGACCGGCCAAATCATTTTCGTCGACAGCGGCTACAACACGGTCGGGATGTAGTATGACGTACGACATCGGTTTCCTGGGTGGGGGACAGTTGGCCCGCATGTCCATTCAGGCCGCCCAACGCATGGGGCTCAAGTGCCTTGCGCTCGAAGCATCGAGCGACTCGCCCGCCAGCGGAGTCGGTGAGTCCATAACGGGCGCACAGGACGACCCTGTAAGTATCGCTAAACTCTTTGAGTTGTGCGAAAGGGTGACCCTTGAAAACGAGTTCATTCCCGCATCGGCAGTCGTGCAGGCCATGCGTTTGTCGGGAAGAGAGCCCGACTGCCTCACTCCAAGCGTCGAGTGTCTGAGCGTCGTGCAGGACAAACTTCGCCAAAGAAACGCGTATCATGCGGCGAATGTGCCGAGCCCAATTGCCGTCGAGATCGGTGGCGAAGCATCGAGCGCTGTTGACCAAATCGGTTTTCCGATGGTTCTCAAGGCGCGGTTCGGGGGCTACGACGGAAAGGGAACGAGGTACGCGCGCGACCACGACGAGTTGATGGCGCACAGGTCTCTCTATTCCGAAGGCGGGTGGATGGCCGAATCTCTTGTCGAGTTCAAGCGCGAACTCGCAGTCATGGTCTGCCGTTCACAGACGCAGACCTTCTGCTTTCCAACAATGGTGACGGAACAAAAGAACTACGTCTGCGACTTGGTTTATCCAAGCGGAGCCGACGCCTCGAAGATTGCAATCGACGCCGTTGTTTCGGTGGAGGGATTCGGACTATTCGGCGTTGAACTTTTTGAGACGAGCGATGGTGAATTTATGGTCAACGAGATTGCCCCACGCCCGCACAACTCCGGCCACTACACGCTCGATTGGGGGGGGGGTTCGCAGTTCGAAGCCCATGTGAGGCTCGTTATGGGGCTTCCAGTCCCAGAACCCGAAGGCAAGGAAACCTGCATGGCCAACCTGCTCGGACAATCGGGTGCCGGCGACTATCGACTTGCCGTGAGGCGGGTGATCGAAAGTGATCCAGGCGTTCGCGTCCACTGGTACGGAAAGGCCGAGTCCCGACCTGGCCGCAAAATGGGCCATCTCAACGCTATCGGGCCAGACGCCATCGACCGCGCTCGAAGAGCCCAATCGCTCTTCTACGAAGCCTGGACGACGGGCTGAGGTCCGGCGGCTCGGTTCAGGCTACGGTATAGTATCGGTTCCGCCGCCCGTCAGGGCACGGCGTCCTAGGATTTCTCAATGGCTACGTTGCAGGTTCAAAGTCGCGAAGGCGCAAACAGCGCCGAAGTTCGCCGCCTCCGATCGCGGGGCATCCTCCCCATGGCCCTGATCGTCAAGGGCAAAGGAACGCGGCTGATCCAGGCTTCCATCAAAGACGTGAGGACCGTGCTCCAAGACGCGCACGGCGCAGCCGTCCTCGGGCTCTCGGTGGACAGCGACACGAGGTCGATCAAGGTGGTCGTCAAAGACGTCCAGCGCGACACGATTTCGCGCAACGTCATGCACATCACGCTTCAAGAGGTCAAGGACGACGAAGTCATTCGCATTTCGGTCCCCGTCCACACGAAGGGCGAACCAGACTGCGTCACCAAGAAGAAATCGAGCCTTGTCGTGACGATGAACACGATTGAGATTTATGCCAAGCCCGGCGACATTCCTGAGTCGATCACCCTCGATGTGCGCGGCCTCGAAGAGCACGACAAGATCGTCGTCTCTGAAATTGAATTTCCAAAGGGTGTCACGACCCACCTCGCGCCCGACACGGTCGTCGTCACGACCACGATC
>CAYYZP010000230.1:0-4356 GCA_964476165.1 uncultured Fimbriimonadaceae bacterium | reverse complement strand
GTACAAAAGAGGGTGGACGGCGGCGAAGATGCCCCCCTCCTTGGCGTTCCGATCGCCCTTAAGGACAACCTTTGTACGATAGGAATGCCGACGACGTGCGGGTCAAAGATACTTGAAGGGTTTACCCCCCCCTACGACGCGACCGCAGTGACCAACGTCCGTCGCGCAGGCATGATCGTCGTCGGAAAGACGAACTGCGACGAGTTTGCAATGGGGACGTCTACCGAAAACAGCGCGTACTTTCCGACGCGCAACCCGTGGAACCCCGACCTGAGCCCTGGCGGAAGTTCAGGAGGTTCGGCAGTTGCGGTTACTGCTGAGATGACACCACTTTCCCTGGGGTCCGACACCGGCGGCTCGATCAGGCAGCCCGCTTCGCTTTGCGGCATCGTCGGGTTCAAGCCGACTTACGGTCGCGTGTCCCGGTATGGGCTCGTCGCGTTCGCTTCGAGCCTCGACCAGATCGGCCCGTTTGCGCGGACGGTCGAAGACGCCGCGCTGCTTGCGGAAGCGATTTCGGGATACGACCCGCTTGACAGCACATCGCTCAAAGACTCAAAAATAATGGCGACCGATATCAAAAAAGGATCGCTCAATGGGCTCAAGATCGGTCTGCCGAACGAGTTTTTCGAAGGCGCGATCAGCGATGGCGTGAGGGAGTGCGTCGAGGCCGCCATCAAAAGGCTCGAAGAAGAAGGCGCGACGTTTAAACGGTTCAGCATCGAATCGATCAATCTTGGTGTGACGACGTATTACATCATCGCACCGGCAGAGGCGAGCAGCAACCTCGCACGTTTCGATGGCGTGCGATATGGTCCCCGCATCGACGAGGGGGGGGATCACGCGGCGGTGACGAGCGCGACCAGAGGACGATTGTTCGGACACGAGGTGAAACTGCGCATTATGGTAGGGACCTATGCACTGTCGGCGGGTTACTACGACGCTTTCTATCTCCGTGCGCAACAGGTGCGCGGCCTGATGTGTACGGACTTCGAGACGGCTTTTCAAGACGTCGACTTCGTGCTCGGTCCCACGAGCCCTTGCACCGCGTTTCGACTCGGCGACGAGTCACTTGACCAGATGGATCTCAAGATGATGGACTTCTGCACGATTCCAGCGAACATGGGCGGGTTCCCGAGCCTCTCGGTCCCGTGCGGGTTTTCGGACGGCCTGCCCGTCGGGCTCCTTTTGACGGGGCCGGTCAATATGGACGAGCGACTTTTTCGGGCCGGTTTTGCCATCGAGCGCGCGCTGCCTGAGGCACGGAGAAGGCCGCCGATGCCCTAATGGGAGGGACTGCTTTGATCGTCAGGTGCCCAGCGAAAATCAATACCTTTCTTTCGGTCGGTCCGCCCGACTCATCTGGGTTTCATCCGATCCGCACGGTGTTCCAGGCGATTGGGCTGTTCGATGAGATAGAGGTGTCTGTTTCGGATTTGGATTCGGTTGTCTGGGTGGGGGCAAAGGTGCCAGAGGAGAACACAGTCTCAAAAGTCCTCCGATTGTCGCGAGAGTGCGCGCCGATCCCCCCCCTTGCCATCGTCGTGCACAAACAGATACCTGTGCAAGCCGGCCTAGGGGGGGGAAGCAGCAATGCGGCAGGGCTACTCCGGTACATCAAGAGGTCATGGCCCGACTTCATGTCTGAGCGCTCCGCCTTCGAAATCGCTTGTGCGGTGGGGGCGGACGTGTCGTTTTTTCTGACCGGGGGCCGTGTCAGAGGGACCGGCTATGGCGAGACCCTCGAATCGTTGCCTGACAAAGCGCGCGAATGGCTCGTCGTCGCCAAACCCGAGATCGGGGTCAGCACAGCCTCTGCCTTCGCGAGGCTAGACGACGCAAAAAGGCCGTTCAAGGAGTTCTCGGACGAGGCATTCAACGACTTCGAGCGGGTCGCCCCCTGCGAGTGCCTCGAACTGGTCGAACGGTTGCGCACTTTGGGGGCCAAGAACGCACTTTTATGCGGCTCGGGTTCGGCGGTCTTCGGATCGTTTTCGGACGAATCAAAGGCGAAGGCAGCCGCAGAACAGATGGCCGAAATTGCAACATGGGTCGCCCCCACCTTGACCCGAGAGGAGAGCCTATGGATGTCATAGTTCTTGCGGGCGGACGCTGTAGCGAAGAACTGCGCGCCGCGTCAGGCGTCGATCATCGGGCGGAGATCACCGTCGGCGGCAAAAGGCTCGTTGACACCGTGCTGTACGCGGCGGGGGGGGTAGGGTGCCCGATCCTCGTCGGCGGTCCACAAATGGCAAGTGTCGACCAAGTTCCGGCAGGCGAGAACTTTTGCCAAAGCCTTGCAAACGGTCTCGCGGCGACAAACTCTGATACGGTTCTCATCGTCACCGTCGACCTTCCGTGCTTGACCACCGACTCGCTCAATAGATTTTTGACACAGTGCGACCAAAATGCAGGATTCAATTTTCCGATCATCAGCAAAGCGACATGCGAAAAAGCGTTCCCAGGGATGAGACGCACTACGCTTAAACTGAGAGAGGGAGAATTCACGGGTGGGAACGTCGCCCTGGTCTCTCGCAAAACAATGCTCTCCGCTCTACCAACTATCGAGAGGGCCTACCAACTAAGGAAAAAACCCCTTGCCCTGGCCGGCCTCATTGGATACGGAACCCTCTTAAAAGTCGCCCTTGGACAACTCGCGCCACACCTGTTGCCCCTGGCTTCGCTTGAGTCTGCAGTAGGCGCGTTCCTGGGGACCACAGTGCGGGCTATCCAGAGCGAGGACGCTGAACTGGGCGCCGACCTTGACCGGGCCGAGCACCTGGCGGCCTTTGAGTCCCTAATGAAATCGCCTTAGCCCCCGAATATAACGAGGATGATCCTCTTCATGTGCGGCGAGTCTATCGTTGATCCGGGCGTGACGGCCAGGTTCCTTGAGAGCCGCGAGTCTGTGCTCCATGCTGAGGTTTGGGCTGTAGGTTCAACCTTGCATGCCCGAGTGATAGTTGATTCTTACGCCAGCGTGCATGAGGACGACCTCCTAGAGGCTTGCATCCAGGAGATCGGCGTGACCTACACGCCGAAAACGATCACGCTAGAAAGGGCAAACGTCCCAGCCGCTTAGGCTTCTTCTTCGGAGTCCTCTTCGGTCTCGTCCGTTTCTTTAGCGTCGGCAGGGAGCGCGCCCGTCGAGTGGGCCAAGACTGGCTCCTCTTCCCGAACACCCATCAGATCGACCTGCGTAATGCCGAGCAGGTTCCGGTCCGGACAGTTGTTGCAGACGAAATTGACTTTGACTCCCTGGAGCCAACTCGGGACGGCGACGATTTCCTTGCCACAGTTGCACTTGACCATTATTTGTCTTCCTGGGACTCGGCAAACGAGCGGACGGCCTGGCCGTGCGTGAGAAAACCGTTGACCAGCATCACGGCGGCTCCGCCGAGGTAGATCCACACCAGGCCGTTTTCAAACACTTGACCGGGATCGCGAATCGAGTCCTCCCCAAACAATGCGCCACCGAGCGCTAAAAAAAACAGGATTCCGCCAAACCAGAAAAACGTGTTCTTCCACCAGACAGGCTTGGGGACGGGTCGTTCCTTGCCCACAGGCTAGTACGATACCTTTTCGGTCAGGCTCGGATGTCGATAACCTGACCCTTTGCCTCAATCATCTTGAGGAGTTGGCTCTCTTTGTCCTTGTGGCCTTCGAGAGCCTTCTTGAGGACGCGCGCCTGGTATGAGAGGTTTTGGGCCTCCTGCGGCTTCTGTGGGGCGTAGTTGGGTTGAACCTGGATCGAAGGATTTATACGCATCCTGACATTGGTATCGGCATATTTACCGGGATGTTCAGGGGTGACGGGGTTTAGGGGGCCGCAAGTAATGAGTCCCGTTCTCTGCTACCCGTCACTCATAACCCATTTCACGCGTGTGCCACGGTTGTTCGTCAGGACGCAAGAAACTCTGTCCCTTCCAAACCCAGCGTCTAGACGGAGAGCCGTGAAGCTCGAACCGTGCTACTGCTCGATTTCATGCCAGACCAAACTTCAACCACACAGGGCACTGACTTTTGGCTTGATCAAGGCTGTGCTGTTATCAAGTCGTTTTCTTGCAAAATAACACTCCTTATCTGCGCGTGCCCAGCCACCCCAGTTTTCAGTTACATTGGAGTCGTCACCCAAATCATCGGCCACCCGCCGTCGCACTGGGTCAATACTTGGCTTCAGAGTTTGAGACTTCGGGTCGTCATAGAGGATCGCACCTACGGCACGAGTTCAAATGAAAATTTGTGGATGGTCGGCGTTTCGCTCCCATGCGTCTCTAAACTTCCTATTGGAGCAGTTTCCACACTGTGTCCGCTAAACCTTAGATTGCCGTGAGGGCCAAGGCCTTCGGTAATCAC
>CAYYZP010000229.1:0-4457 GCA_964476165.1 uncultured Fimbriimonadaceae bacterium | reverse complement strand
GCCCGCTTCGTCGTCGGCGTAGATTCCCGCTCCGATGATCGAAGAATCCCCCACCCGGCCGGGCAATTTATATCCAAGGCCGCTGGTGGAACTCGCGGCCACAAAATGCGGCCCGTCCTCGAAGCCGAGCATGGTGACAGTGTCTGCTGGTTCGTCTGCGATCGTGTGGACGTACTCCCTTGCTTTTTCTGGATCGATCTCAAAGGACTTGTAATGTTCCCGGGCATCGTGCGTCATCAAATCCTGCGGACGGAACCCGTTCTCAATCGCAAACCTTCTTGCCTGGTCCCCAGCGAGCATCAAGTGCGGAGTCCTTTCCATCACAAGCCGTGCAACACTAATCGCGGGAAGGATGTCGCATATCGCACACACCGCGCCGCAGTCCAAAAAGCGACCGTCCATTATGCTCGCGTCGAGTTCGATGACGCCATCTGAGTTAGGAAGCGCGCCGCGCCCAATTGATACGAGCGTGGGATCCTCTTCTGCGGCGGCTAGTCCGTGCTCGAGGCAACGCGCCAACACAAACCCGTTTGACTGCGCCGTCTGGGCCGCTTGAATGGCCACAAAACCGGGCTTGTCCCAAGTCGCGAGGATCTTTGTCACCGCACGACGTTACCCCTCAGTTCTGGTCGGTCTGGGCCGCACTATTGGCGTCCAATAACGTGTTTTTCATGGAAGAGCTCTGCGTTCTCGGCCACCCCGGTTTTGAGCCTAAATTCGTCGATCAGGCGAAGAGCGTCAGACTCGAAATGGTAGGATCCATCGACCTCCCCTTGCCACACCGAATCCACTACCCAAGAGGGCACTGGTAGGAACACGATCCGCTGGGGCGGGTCAACCTGGACCACGAATATGGACTGGCCCGAATCCTCTAGGACGAGGAACTCAAAGTCGATCGCCCCAGGCGACAGCACAGTTGCCCCGATCTGGACCCCTTTGGCCTTTTTCACATTGTCCATCTGACCCTCGTCAAACCGGCCAGTGGGCGGCTCGCCCCGAACCAGGTCTTCGAGGATCGCCTTCTTAGTCCCAGCCAGGAACTCGCTGAGGATCATCCTGTCAAATATACCAGCGGAACTTGAATCCCAGGCTCAGACATTCCCTAGCATTCCTACGGGCATTCTGGCACCCTGGTAATCGTAACAGGATTAGCGATTCGTATACGACCAATCACTTGGAGTGGACGAGAGTCAGGATGACTTTGCGCTCGGCGCCTCGCCCAAATCTAATAGGGAAACCTCAAGGAAGAACATGTCGTTTCGAATCAACACCAACGTTTCAGCAATGAACGCACAGCGCAACTTGGCTATGACAGGTATGTCGCTTGCAAACTCAGTCACTCGACTCTCAACCGGTCTCCGCATCAACAACGCGGGCGACGACCCGTCGGGACTCATCGCTTCGGAAAAGTTTCGCGCTCAGATCGCGGGCATGGACCAGGCACTGAAGAACAACCAGGACGCCATCAGCTATGCCAAGACTGCTGAAGGCGCAATGGATGAGGTCAGCAAACTTCTGCGAGACGCGCGCGCCTTAGCAGTCGCATACTCCGGCTCGCTCGACTCCTCGCAGTTGCAGGCGAACCAGAGCCAGTTGAACTCGATCATGGCCTCCATCGACCGAATTTCAACGAACACCCAGTTCGGTACAAAGAAACTTCTCGATGGCTCTTCAGGAGTCCAGGCGAACGTCGTCAACGGAACGGCCATCCAAAACATCTTCTTGGGTGGCACGATCGGCACTCAGTCGATCACTGCTGACGGTGCAGTCACAGTCGATGTGACGACAGCCGCGACACAAGCAGCCCACACCGGTACGAACGCCGTGGCCGCAGCAGACGAGGCGACTTATCGCGCTGCTGCAGTCGGTGCAGCCGGTTCGTTTTCTGTCAACGGCGTGACGATCAACGTCGCCGCGTCCGAGTCTTGGGGCGACGTGATCGACAAGGTTAATGCGGTTCAGGGCCAGACCGGCGTTCGCGCTTCATCGTCCTACGCGGGGGGCAACGGTGCGATTGTCTTGACACAGAACACTTACGGATCGAGTGCCAAGATCAACTTGACGGACTCTTCGGGCACGATCCAAGCGGCAGCTGGTTCGGCAACGGCCTCAGGCATCAACGCCGTGGCTTCCGTTACAGTCGGCGCACTGACAGCCGTTTCCTTTACGGGTGGCCAGAACGGCAACGACGGCCTCTCGATGTCTGACAGCGCGGGCAACCTCGTTCGACTCACGGTCGCCGGCAACGCCGTTGCGACTTTGGCGAGCGCGGCACAAGTCACTGCTGGATCGACGTCGTTCCAAATCGGTGCGAACGCCGGTCAGACGACCAGCCTCTCGCTGAGCAGTGTGTCTTCGAGCAGCCTGAGCATCAGCGGTCTTGACATCACGTCTGCCTCGGGTGCGGACGCTGCAATGTCGGCGATCGACGCCGCAATCGATCAAGTCTCGCGCACGCGCGGAGGCATTGGTTCGTTCATGCGCAACACCGTCGAGTCCAACATCAGGTCCATGGGCGTCGCTCGTGAGAACCTCGTTGCGACGGAGTCTGCCATTCGCGACATCGACGTCGCGGAAGAGATGACGAACTTCACGAAACTGCAGATCCTGCAGCAGTCCGGTCTATCCGTTCTTGCTCAGGCCAACTCCGCGCCACAGGCGGTCTTGGGGCTGCTCCGCTAAGTTCCGAGTCCTTCAAGACTCAATTGACGCCTCTTGGGATCCCCGGACGAAAGTCCGGGGATCTTTTTCGTACCACTCATTGAGCCTTTCGATGAGTCGTCTCGAAAAGAACAGGTTTCCAATCAAGGTCCCTTTTTCTCTCGGCTCGATCAACAATCGCGCAGCAATTTCGCTCACGACGGCTTCGATTGCGATCCACCTCCCAAGCCCGATGATCGTGTGCGTGTTAGGAGAGAACTTGAGATTGACGATGTCCCTCTTGTGAAGCACGAAGTGGCGGTCGCCACCAAAAAATTCCAACACTTCTGAATGCACCAACAGAAATCCAACGTCCTCGTGTGGATCGAGCGCGCTCTTAAACGTCGGGCTCGCGATTCCAACGAAATACTTCTCGGTCTGGTCAAACGGTCTGTCAACGTGCATGCGTCGTCCGATCTCTCGTTTCATCTTCTTGTTTCCGACGAGCCCGAACAGAGCGACCGATATCCAAGCACTGATCGGAAACAAAACCGCCCAAAGGATCGCTGAGACGCTTGGGCCGCTCTTTGCGAACTCCAGTAGCGCCTTGATGAGCAACGGCGACGAGACGACGAGGGGCAGCACGTTTCCCATGACCTTCCTCGATGTCGTCCAGACTCGTCGCTGTTCCGGCGGCATAATACTTCTCAACTATGTCAGACGGGCGGATCAGGGCGATCGGAGTCCCGCCAGCGGGCCCAGGGCTCGAACGCGCCCTCTCGACGTTTGCGGTCGAAGGCTCCGTAGTCACATCGTTCGACGATGGAAGGCTCGCCGCCCTGCGCATGCTCGTTCCCCAAGACCGGGACATCGATGTCTCGCCAATCGGAGACCTCGTTGGCCGCTTCTTGACGATGAACGGTGAGCCGATCCGAGTCCTCTGCCCGAAAGGTCAATTGCAGGCGACGATCGAAATCGTTTGCAAGGACCTCGCGCACGACACTCCGTTTGCGGAGTCGTCACGGTTTCCAGGAACAGCCGGACTGATCCGTGAGCGACTTAGCGAACTCCGCGATTGGCGCGTTTCAAACGACGACCTTGATATCGCGGCCGAAAAGGCGACAGGCGTCCTTAGAGGGAAACTTTGCGCACTCGCCGACATCGATCGGGCAGTTCGGACCGTGCTTGGGGAGACGAACAGGGAGTTCGCGTCCGACCGCGTCGCGCGCTGCCTAGATGTCCCACCCCACCGCACGCTGCCGGTCAAACGATTGATCGTCGCGGTGGGGGCGACCGAGAAGCCTCTTTATGAAGACTGGATCAAGTGGGTCGCGGAGTTTGGAGTCGAGGTCGTCGTGCTCGTAGACGAACCTCTTCAATCTGGGAGGATATTTGCCAACTCCTTACGCACCGTCACTCGATTGGACCTGCCAATTGAACCCGCAGGACATCAACCAAATTGGTACGAGTGTCTCTTTTCAGAATCCACGACGGACCAATCCCCCGAGATCGAAATCGTCTCCGTACCCGATCCTCTTTACGAATCGGAGTGGATCGTCCGTGGGTGTCTTCGCCTGATGTCGGACGGTTACTTGCCACATCAGATCGCGGTGTTCGCACGCGATCCGGAGACCTATGCCCCCCTCTTGCAGTCCTCGGCGGACCGGATGGGGCTACCGCTGAGTGCGGCCATCAATGCCCCCCTCCTGTCAAACGGTTTCGCTTGTCTCATCCTCGAATGTTTGGAAGCACTGGGCGGCAACGACGTGAGGGCCGTCGCGCGATTGGCGGCCTCGACGTATATTGGAGCCACCCCC
>CAYYZP010000228.1:0-1782 GCA_964476165.1 uncultured Fimbriimonadaceae bacterium | reverse complement strand
TCGAATCCGAACTCGTGGTTGGTGCCGTAGGTGATGTCCTGGAGATAAGCCTCGCGGCGCGAACAGGGCCGCAGGTTCATGTAGCGCGGGTCTTCGTGTTGGTAACCAGGGTCGTAGATGTAACTTCCGCCGAGTTCGTCCGAGTCTTGGCTCTGTCCTTGCACGACCCCCAACGTGAGCCCCATCGTGTGGTAGATCGGGCCCATCCAGACCGCGTCTCGTCTTGCCAAGTAGTCGTTCAACGTAACAAGGTGCGCACCCTTGCCTTCCAATGCATTGAGGATCATCGGGGCGACGCAGGCGAGCGTCTTTCCTTCGCCCGTCTTCATCTCGGCGATCTTTCCATGGTGCAACACCAGTCCGCCGATGAGCTGGACGTCGAACTGCCGCATCTTGAGAGTGCGCTTGCCGACCTCTCTTACTACGGCGAAGACTTCGGGGAGAATGGCGTCGAGTTTTTCACCGTTGGTGACGCGGGTGCGAAAATCGCGCGCCTTGGTCGAAATCTGTTCGTCGGTCCATTTCTGAATCTCTGGTTCGAGCGCGCTGATCTGCGCGACGATGGGTTCAAGTGATTTGACTTCTTTGCCGCTTGTGTCAAAGAGTTTGCGGAGTGTTTCTATCATTAAATTGTCCTGTCTTGTGGTCTTGGCTGCGAGGCGCGGCCAGCGCGCTGAAGGGCTTCAAGACAAGACGGGACCGTCGCGCGGATTGACTTGGGTGTTAAGGTCAAATGCGTAACGAGAAACGGGGGACGTGACGACGCGGGCACTCGCGATTTCACCAACCTGGCCACGAGCGCCTTGGATCCCCTTTGCAACGATGTGGACGCAGGACTGTGCACCGACACTGCGCAGAGTCGGCTCGCCCGAGCACACCCTTGCCGCCAGTTCAAAGATGGCCCTCTGTTGGCACGGGGTCAGGCTAGAGCCGACAGGCCCTTGCAACAGAAGGAAAACAACGAGCGGAACCAGGTTCAACATTCGAGTCGCACCCCTATTATAGTCGGCACGTGGGGAGCGGTTCCATCCAAAGTCGGACGAGCACAAACCCTCTCCTTCTACCCGGCACAATCATTCGGGCAGGAGAGGAGGGAGGAACGGGGTACTTCGTCCCCTTCGGCAACTTTGACCGAGACAGTTGCGTACTGTCGGCGTGTGGTGCAGGAAAATAGCGCCGGTGCTCGTCGGAATGGCGTCCGTAAGCATTGGGGCACAGGAATTTCGTCTCTCGAACGAGCCTGAGTCGCTTCAGGCGAACAAGATGGCCGTCGCGCCAAAGATCGACGGGATCATCTACGACCAGGAATGGGGGGGGGCAGCGTCGGCGGCGCGCGCACTCGTCGTCATTGGTCCAAACCAGCCCTCGGGCGACAAGGCGCAGTTTTGGATCGGCTACGACGAAAAATACTTTTACGTCGCGGTCAGAACTTTTCTCAAAGACCCCAAACGCATCAACGCGGACGAATTTCGGCAAAACGCAAGTTTGCGCGGCAATGATTCGGTTTCAATCTATCTCGACACGTTTGGTACATTGCAAGAGATCAATCAGTTCTCGTTCAATGCGAGCGGTGCGACGAACATGGAACTCGCCGGTGGTCGCGCTTCGAAGATCGAATGGAGCGGGCAGTTCGAGGCGGCAGGCCGCAAGACAGAGTTCGGATGGGAAGGTGAAGCGAGGATTGCTTGGGAAACGATGTCGATGCCCGGTGCAGGTCCACGCGACATGAAGGTCCTCATCGACTGGTACGTGAGCGGATCGCAGCAGGGGGTCAGCACGCAC
>CAYYZP010000227.1:0-4277 GCA_964476165.1 uncultured Fimbriimonadaceae bacterium | reverse complement strand
TGCACGGGTAGCACATCGCCGCTAAAACCCATGACCCCCCCCGCGGCTGAGAACGGTTTCGTGTCCGAACTTTGTCCTGCAAAGAGGAACCGTCCGCCCGACAACTGTGTGTTGCCGAGGTCGATGAGCCGCTGTTGAATCGAGCCGATCTCTGCCGCAATCGCTTCGCGCGAAGGCTGAGTCGTGGTGTCCGACGCCCCTTGCAGGCCAAGCACGTAGGCCCGCTGGGCGAGCGTTCCCACCTCTGCTAGGATGCCTTCCGTCGTCCCTGCGTATTCCGTAGCGACCGTGAGGTTTCGCGTCAGTTGTTCGAGGCGCGATCTGAGGCTCTTCGCGCTCAGAGAGCCGAGGGCGGCCACAGGGTCCTCCGAGACGCTGGTGTACTTCTTGCCGGTCGTGACGCGCTGTTGAGCCTCGAAGTACCTCGACTTCGCTCCACTCACCTGGTTCGAGTACGACTCGTACTGAAAGTTTGTGCTGACCCTCATGACTTACTCATCCTGGTAAAATTGCCTACCTATTCAGCATGCCTATCAAATCTTCGGCTACCTGGTCGAAGACCGTTAGAGCCTTGGCCGCCGCTTGGTAACTTCGCTGAAACCTCATCATTTCGGCCATTTCGTCGTCCAGCGAAACTCCGCTGACCGATTCGACCTGGCTCTTGATCTGGTCGGAGATCGCTTGCTCAGTCACCTGAGCGGCCTCGTAGTAAGCGGCCTGCGAGCCGACCTGGCTCAGATTGGACTGGTAGAAGTCGTGGAAACTGCGGTTGCCCATTGCGGCGAACGCCGTGTCACGCATCTGCGAAAACGCGAGCGCCAGACCTCCATCGCCCGGCGCACCGGATGCGCCTGCGGCAATCGCCCTTGGGCTCGCCTTCACTGCCGCGCTGAGATCGAAGTCGATCGCACCGGTCTGCGAGATGGCGTCGTTGAAAAAGTCTACGCCTGTGTTGCCGTCGAGATCAAGTCCAGTCCGATGGGCCGTGTTGATCTGTGTCCGTAGTTCGTTCGCGAGCGCATCGAGTTGCGTCATCTGCGTGCTCGCTTCGTTTCCTGCCTGAAGTAGCCCCGCGAGTTCTCCGGACCGGACGCTGAACGTGATGCCATACGCCGCAAAAGTCGAGTTGGACGGATCGACATTTTGTGGGATCACCCGTGCCGTCGTACTATCGACGAGAGGCATGCCTCCGACGTAGACCGCATACGAGCCGTCGGGGAACCGCTCGACTTTGGTGTCGATCAGCGTGCTTAGTTCTCGCACCGCCGTGTCGCGCAGGTCGAGCAAGTCGTTGGGCGAGCCAGCACTCGCCGTAAAGCCTCGGATCTCGCCGTTGAGCGAATCGATCTGCTTTCCGAGTTCATTGATCCGATCGATCGTCGTGCTCGTCTGGCTTTGCAACTGTTGGCTGTAGTTCTGTAACTGCCCATAGGCGCTCTTGACCCTGCTCACGAGCAAGGAGCCTGCGCCTTGGACCTGGACTCGGGCCGCCGAATCCCCAGGATTGCTTCCAAGGGCAGACCAAGCGTCGAAAAACTTGTCGAGGGCCGCTGATATCCCGTTGTCTCCGGGCTCTTGGAACGTCCCTTCGATCTTCTTGAGCGCCGATGCCAGCGTCGAGTACTTTCCAAACGCACCCTCGTTGCTTCGGGCGTTTTGCTCCAAGTACAAGTCGCGCACGCGCTGGACTGCGCTGAGCGTGACGCCCGTTCCGAGCGCCTTCCACCCTTGACTGTAGATCGTGAGCGGTACGGATGCCTTGAACTCCATCGTCTGCCTGGAGTATCCAGGCGTGTTGACATTGGTGATGTTGTGACCTGTCGTCTCGAGCGCGCTCTGGAAATACCGGAGCGCGTTCGCCGCCATGCCGATGCTAGAAAAGACTCCTGGCACTGTCCCCCCCCTATGCCACCTGGTCCATCAAGAGGTTTCCGGCCTTCGCCTTCGCCACATAGGGACCCTGTTGTTCGCGGGCGGCGCGATCGACGATGGCAATCGTTCCGTTGACGTACTCGAGTTCGTTCTCGATGAGCGCGCGGTTGCGGTCGATGATCTCTTGGACGTTGCGACCGACGACGATCACGCGGTTGGCGATCGCCTGGACTTCCTGTGCTTCTGCCTTTTCAAGCGCACCGAGAAGGCCTCGAAGTTCCGGTTCGCAACCGAGTTCTTCGGCCAGCACTTTCGCCGATGCCACAGCCTTGTCGTCGATGTCCTTCATCATGGTCATCATGCCGTCGATCTCTGGCTGGATCTGCTCGATCCTCTCGACCCTGCGAAGGGTGAGGGCCGCTGTCTGCTCGTGCAGCGAGAGCAAGAGCCTCTCGGCGGTGCTGAGCCAGTCCCACCAGTGTGTCTGTAATTGTTTCGTTTTCTTAGCCATGTCTACTGCTCCGGTCCGTTCAAATCTTTTACGTCGGCTGCCCTTGCGATGCGCTGGGCCATGTCGATGAAGATGGTCTTGGCGATGCCGATCGATCCCTTGCTCCGGCTCACGCTCTCCGAGACCGCCTGGTCCATCATGTCCTTGGCCATGTCTCCCATCGGCGTGGACTCTTCTGCAAAGCCCGATCTCCTCATCTGTGCGAGGAGGCCCTTGACGAAGATGGCTTCAAAGTCCTGCGACGCCCTTTGCAACTTGACGAGTTCGTTCATCTTGTCTTCGCCTAACTTCTCAATTTCAAACCGGCGACGGCCCTCAACGTCGGGCTCTGACAAGAGCGCCGAGACCTTTTCTTCGATCTTCGCGCGTCTTTCGGTGCCGGGTTTTCCAAGCCACCCATCGAGACGCGCCTCGAGTTCTTTTCTAAATTCCTCCTTGAGCCGGCCAGCCTGTGCCTTGACCGGTTCCCCCACCGTGGCGAGATTGGTCAGTGCGACTTTCATTGGATCTTCACCTTCGCTTTCAACGCGCCTTGCTCGGCCAATGCCTGAAGGATCGCGATGATGTCACGCGCGGAGAGTTCTAGCGCTTGCAAAATCTTTGCGAGATCGTTGATCGTCGTATTTGGCCTGACGATTGCGATTTGTGTCTTTTGCTCTTCTGCCGTCACGGTGTCTTCTGTTGTCTGGACCGTTGTTCCCGTGCTAAATGGCGCAGGCTGACTGATGACCGGCGACGACTCGATCCGAACCTGGAGCGAACTATGCGCGATGACCGCTGGGCCGAGGCGGACGTTGCCGCCAATCACGACGGTTCCCGTGCGTTCATTGACCACGACCACTGCCGGCACGTCGGCGTTGACGGTCGCCTGCTCGATCTTACTCATCGCCATCATCGCCGACTCTCCCTCTGGCAGGGCGATTTCGATCGTGCCGCCGTCGAGCGGGGTCACTTGATAGCCAGCGACTTCGAGCGCTAACGCTGTCGCTACCCGTTGTGAGGTCGTCAAATCTGGCGCGTAGAGTTCGAGGAAAAGTTTGTTGCCCGCGAATAACGTCTGCGTATCGACGCTGCGCTCAACGAGCGCGCCGTTGGGAACGCGACCGACGTTCGTGTGGTTCTTTCTGCTGCTCGATCCGCCCGATCCGGCGTTAAATCCACCGATGCTCACTGCCCCTTGGCAGACTGCGATGACGGTCTGAAAATCGCCAGGGCCGTAGAGGGGGGACATTAGAAGTTGTCCGCCTTCAAGACTCTTCGCGTCGCCGATGGAACTCACCGTAACATCGATTGTGGAACCCGGCGCGACGAACGGCGGGAGTTCCGCGGTCAGCGAGACCGTTGCGATGTTCTTTGGTTTGAAACTTCCAGGAGCGATGATCGTCCCCCACCGCTTGAGCGCGTTTTCGAGCAGAGTCGCCGTAAACGGCGTCTGCTGGCTGTCGCCCGTGCCCGCCAGACCGACGACGATGCCGTATCCCTGCAGCATGTTGGATCGCACGCCGCGAAAGCGCGCGATGTCCTTGATGCGCACGGAGACGCCCTCGCGCTCGGCCTGATCAATGTCGATGCGCTCAGGCTTTGGCCCAGGAGTTTGGGCCATTGATTGCGCTGCCATCATTAGCAGGGCGAATGCGATAAGAATAATCTTGTTCATGTTCGTTTCTCCTTAGAAAAGCCAGTCGATGACCTGGGTCAGGAGGCCTTTCCTTTGTCGTTGGTTGATGAGCCCAGAGCCGTCCATCTTGATCTCGGCCTCGGCGATCTTTGCGCTCGAAACCGTGTTGTCCGCGCCCACGTCCTCTTGGCGGACGATGCCGCTAAGCACGAGCGTCTGCGTCTGCTTGTTGGTGATCAGGCTCCGGCGGCCCTCGATGACGAGATTGCCGTTTGG
>CAYYZP010000226.1:0-10568 GCA_964476165.1 uncultured Fimbriimonadaceae bacterium | reverse complement strand
TTTTTCGCGGGAATACTGCCAAACAAGAGTTCTTTGGGCCCCGTCCCAAGGAACTTTTTGTTTTAAGACTTGAAGGGCTGTGCGGATATTCGGCAAAATGAGTCATGCCGAACTATCGCGACCGGTCGGTTCTCATCCACGGGAAGTTCAAGAGCGAGAAGTGGGACTTTCAGGACCACATATTGCCGCCAATCACGACTGCCGTGTCATTCAGGCTTCGGTCGGCAGCACGTGGGGCAGAGGGGTTCCAGCAGTTTGCAAACCCAGCGTTCAATCGTGAGACCGGCCATCCGATTTATCTCTATGAGCGGTTGGACGAGCCGTGTTCGGGACTGTTAGAGGAAACTCTGGCGTTTGCGGAGAAAGGCGAGACGGCGGTATGCTTTAGCACGGGAATGGCGGCGATCAGCGCAGCGATCGGTATCCATGTGCGTTCGGGCGACCACATTTGTTTTCATCCGGCTTTGTACGGGTGTACTTACGGACACATTACGCGCTGGCTTTCGCGCTTTGGAGTCTCGCACACGGCTGTCGACTTTAAGGACTTGTCTCTGTTGCGCGCGGCCATTCTTCCTTCGACTCGTGTTCTGTATTTTGAAACTCCGTGCAACCCGACGATGGAGATCATTGACATCGAGGGAGTTGCGAGACTGGTGGGGGAGATCAATGCCTCCCGCACTTTGGAAGAGCGAGTTGTGAGCATCGTTGACAATACTTTCGCCTCGCCCTATGCGCAGCGGCCGCTGACGCTCGGCGCTAACTTTGTCGTCCACAGTCTGACGAAGCACATCGGCGGGTTCGGCGCGACGATGGGGGGGGTAGCGATCGGGCCGCGCTCTTCCGAGACCGATTTGTTGCTCTATCGAAAGGACTTCGGGGGATCGATCTCGCCCGATGCGGCGTGGCACATTCTCGTTTATGGGGTGCCGACTCTGGCGACGCGCATGGAGCGGCAGGAGGCGAGTGCTCAGAGGGTGGCCGAGTACTTGGACAGGCATCCTAAAGTTAAGGCGGTCCACTATCCGGGGCTCGACTCGTTTTCTCAGAAGGCGTTGGCGCAAAAGCAGATGCGCGACATCGACGGCGACTTTGCTCCAGGGGCGATGATCTATTTCGAGGTGGGGGGGGACGGGTCCGAGTCTTACGAAGCCGCAATGCGACTGTGC
Organism: uncultured Fimbriimonadaceae bacterium; assembly: GCA_964476165.1. Taxonomy (GTDB): domain Bacteria; phylum Armatimonadota; class Fimbriimonadia; order Fimbriimonadales; family Fimbriimonadaceae; genus JADFMN01. Next base: position 9,402 of record CAYYZP010000226.1, on the reverse strand, counting down.
AACCACATCGCGGAGAACGCGCTGAGCGTCACTCTGGCGGTTTCGCTGGGCCAGATCAGGACGCTCATTGAGCACCCTGCGAGCATGACGCACTCGTCGATCCCGCCTGAAGAGCAGATCAAGGCCGGAATTCGTCCGGGGGGGGTACGGATCAGCGTCGGGATCGAGGACGACCGCGACATCCTGCAGGATTTGGAAAACGCGTTGGAGGCGGTGTAGCGCAGAGTGCTGAGTGCTGAGTGCTGAGTGCGGAATGAGGAGTGATGTGTAATCGTCACACAGCACTCCGCACTTTTCACGAATCAATTATTTCTTCCGCTTGAAAGTGATATCAGAAACAGGTGTCCAGGTGTCGCCTGTTTTGAATTCGAGTTTCATTTTGATCGTGTCATCGTCAACCTTTGACAGTGTCGAACGGCCGACGGTCGGATCGCCCATGACTTCCCACGGTTCGCTCGTCATCACGAGAGCACCGTCAATGACTTTCCCGCGCTCGACCCGTGGGAGCGGGGCGACGTTAGTGTAACCGTGCGAAAAATGCTCGGACTTATTTTCATCGTAGCCGAGCATCATCGTTTCCGTCATTTGCATCATGCCGAAATCATTGAGCGCCGTCTGTCTGATGAACAGCCCGTCCCACTCTGCCTTGAAAGTCACCGTTACGTCCATTCCTCCCATGTCCGGGATCTGGAAGACTCCTGAGCCGGACCACTCACCGATCAACCAACTGAGCTCCTTCAGTTCTTTGGCAGGCTCCGGCAGTTGAGCCATTGAGACCGCGGCCGCATAGACGAACATGAGGGTAGTCATCACTTTTTTCATGATCACTTATTATGAACTAAGTGTGTGAGGCGATTGCGTCGGGCCTTACGCCCGCTGGAGTTCTTGGTAACATTCCCTTTAATGAAAATCAGATTGGGGCACTCGCCGGACAGCGACGACGCATTCATGTTTTGGGGGCTGGCGAGCGGCGAGGTCAAGAGCGAGCACGAGTTCGAGCACATCCTGCGCGACATCCAGACGCTGAACGAGTGGGCGAGGGAGGGTCGGCTTGAATCGAGCGCGGTCTCAGTACATGCGTTCGCATATGTCGCAGACAGATACGCGCTTTTGCGGCACGGCGGGTCGTTCGGGGAGGGGTACGGTCCGATGATCGTCGCTAAGCGCGTGCTTCCACTTGATGACCTGCGCGAGACCGTGATTGCGGTGCCAGGAGTCTTAACGAGCGCGTTCTTGCAGTTGAACCTTTGGTTTGACGATGTGTATGGGGGGGCGTCGTCAAGTAGTCGCCAAGTGTTCGGCAAGTTGTCGTCCGGATCAGCCAACTTGATGACAACTAGACGACAACCAGACGAGCACCAGACGACGCCCGTTTTCAAGGTCTATCCCTTCAACCAAATCATCCCGGCGATACAGGGGGGGGAAGTGGAGGCGGGCCTCATTATCCATGAAGGGCAGTTGACCTATAAAAAAGAGGGGCTCGTCGAGATCGCCAACATGGGCGAGTGGTGGAGCGAAAAGACAGGCGGCTTGCCGCTGCCTCTTGGAGTCAACGTCGTGCGTAAGGATTTGGGGGGGAGAATGTGCGCAGAGGTCTCTCGTTGCATGCGCGAGTCGATCGACGCGGGCCTCTCAAACCGCGCACGCGCGCTCGAATACGCCCTGCAGTTCGCCCGCGATATGGACCCGACGACTAGCGACGAGTTCGTCGGCATGTACGTGAACGAGCGCACCCGCGACATGGGCGAAGAGGGCGTGCGTGCGATCCGACTTTTGCTCTCCGAAGGCGCACGGATCGGCCTCGTGCCTGCGGTAGACGTTGAAGTCGTGGATTAACAAGGGGTCGAGTGTAAAGGGAAAAGCGACCAGCGCCTTCCGACTTTCGACTGTATCCGATTATTCAGCCGTAGCGCGCTTAAAGCGGATTTCGGCGACAGTGTGGCCGCCGCGGTTCTCCAGAACGAACTCCCCCCCCAGACTTCCAGAAAGTGACCGGATAATTTGGAGCCCGAGTTGGCCCTTCTTGACGTCGAAGTCTGCAGGCAATGGGTCTCCAGTGTTTTTTGCGCTGAGAGTGACGTTGTCACCACAGATCGAGACTGACAGAACAATTTGCCCAACGTCAGTGAAATGGAACCCGTGTTCGACTGCATTCAAAAGAAGTTCATTTATGATCAGCGAGATTTGTGTCGCCTGGTTGGTGTTGAGGTGGCAGTCGTCGCCCTCAACTTTGAAATCGATCTTCTTTCCAGGTAGCAAAAATGACTGTTGTTGGTGTTGGATCAGGCTCGCCGCGATCGATTTTATCGAAACGTGGTCCAAATCCTCGCGCGAAAGAAGTTCGTGGACCGCGGCGATCGCAAGAATCCGACTCAACGAGTCCTCCAAAGCCTCTTCCAACGATTTGTAGTGCGACTGCCTCTGTTGCAGTCTTAGTAGAGAAACGATCTGTTGCAGATTGTTCTTGACGCGGTGATGCATCTCCTGCATCAGCGTGTTGCGGACTTGAAGGCGAGCGTGCTCGATGCTGATGGCCGCTTGCCGCGCAAGCGTCTCGATGGCGGCTATCTCATCTCGCCCGAACTTCTTGATCTTTCCGCAATAACAACTCATGACGCCGAGAGAACGCCCATGGATGTGCAACGGAACGCAGATCATGCTCTTGAGTCCTTGCTCTGCGGCAAGATCGTGACCGATATAGTCCTTGTCTACTTGCACATTAGGAACGATGATGGTCCTGTTCTCTTTGATCGCGCGGCCCGCAATGGATTCGCCGAGTTTGATCGCCTGTTTGTTTTGATAGGCCTTGTTGGTCGCCTGTGTCGCGCGCAGTACAAGTTCTTGGCGCTTCTCGTCGAGCAAACGGACAGTGACGACCTTATAGTTAAATCGTTGTGCCGTTAAATTAACGAGAAGTTGGAGGATTTCTTCAAGATACGGGCTTGCAGCGATCGATGTGGTCACTTCGCTCACAGCGTCAAACTTGTCGTCGATGCTCTTTGAGAGTTGCCCGTTCTGGAAAACCTGCAGACCGCACCCGATGAGTTTTGCGACTTCGCCGAGCCAACGAAGTTCGCCCTTTCGTGGTTCCCACGGCTCGAGCCGCCGTAAGAAGAAAACACCGATGAGTCCATGTCCAGAAGACAGCGGTGCGACATACGCGGCATCGTAGTCGGGCTCCGGGATTCCCGGGTGCCTTGTATAGTCGGGGTCGTCTTGGAGCCCAGATTTGACGATCACGACCTCGCCCGAAACGAACGCACGAGACGATACGCCCTTTCCTGGCCCAAGTCGGAACCGCATCGAATACTCCGGCGAGTGCGTGCTGCCTGCCAAAACGAGCGCCCCCCCCGGCCCTGGGACGAGGATGTCGCAAGACCCCCACCCAGAGAGGTCCTTGGCTGTCTGTGCGGCAACTTGAAGGAGTTGCTCCTCATTGCGCGCCTTTGCGATCGCTCCCATCAGTCTTGCGCGGGTTCTTGAGATCGGGGGGAAATCGTGGTCTTTGGCCATGGCTACCCGAACGGTCCGATGGCCGTGGTGCTGATCACTTTTTCTTCGATGGCTTTTCTGGCGTGGGAGATCAGTTGGTCGTTTGTGACGGCGTCGATTTTCTTGAGGACCTCCTCGATCGGGATGCTGCGCCCGAATATGATCTCGTTCCGCGCCATCCGCATCATACGCGTACTCATGCTTTCGAGTGCGAGCACCATGTTGCCGGAGATCTGGAGTTTGACCTTTGCGAGTTCGTCTTCGTTTGCGCCTTCCTTGCGCACTTTGTCGAACTCTTTCGCGACGACTTCTTGGACCTCTTGCCACTTGTCGCGCCCTGTGCCGCCGTAGACCGTGAAAGCCCCCCCCGCCGTGTAGGTCAGGGTGTACGCGCCGATCGCATACGCCAGGCCGCGCCTCTCCCTGACTTCTTGGAAAAGCCTGCTGCTCATCCCCCCACCCAGGACGCCATCGAGGACGGTGGCGATGTATCTGTCTTCGTCGTACAGTGATGGTGCCTCGCCGCCGATGCAAAAATGGACCTGCTCCACGTCCTTCGAGACCTCCCTCTTGCCTGGGCGCCCTTGAGGGGGGGGCATTTTCGGCTGGTCGGTGCCGGGGGCAATCGACGACAGACGAGATCGGGCCGCTTCGGCAACTCTTGCTGGATCGATGTTTCCTGCAACAGCCAAAACAATCTGCCCGCCCGTGTAACGGCGAGCCATGTAACGCCGAAGGTCGTGGTTTTTAAAAGACGAAACCGATTCCGAAGTGCCGATGACCGGCTTGCCAAGCACGTGGCCGTTCCAGCGGTCCTCCATGTGGAGGTCGTGAACGTGGTCGCTGGGCTCGTCTTCACCGCGCTTGATCTCCTCGAGCACTACGCCTTTTTCGGTCTCCAGTTCTTTCTCGTCGAGCAGTGAGCCCGTCACCATTTCACAAAGAACGTCGATAGCGGTCTCCACATCGCGGTCGAGGACGCGCGCGTAGTAGCACGTGCTTTCCTTGTCGGTGAAAGCATTGAGCATCCCCCCCCTACCCTCGATTTCTTCGGCCAATTGCTTCGAAGTGCGCGTCTTGGTGCCTTTGAAGAGCATGTGCTCGATAAAGTGGGTGATGCCCGCCTCGTTCTCATGTTCGTTCGCACTGCCTGTCACGCACCAGAGGCCGATGGACGCCGATCCCACGTAGGTTATCGGCTCGCACAGGACACGGATCCCGTTTTCGAGAGTGGTTTTGAGGACGGTTTCCATGTTGGTTTATGCGATGTGAAAGACGAGGCTCCCGAGGCCGTCGACTGTGACTTCGACGCGGTCACCGCCCATGAGCGGCCGATCGAGCACCGATTCGACGGTCGGCTTTTCGAGCGCGGCGAGGGCGATGACCTCGCCCGCGAACACGGGCCGGTTCTCACTTAGAAAGCAGAGCGCTTCGGGCGCGGAGGCTCTACCCTCGATCGACCCGACGGCCACGACGGTCTCGTTGACGCGCATTTTGTAGTTCCAAACAAGTTCGTTCTTATTTGAGCCGACGCTGAACTCGGTCAAATCTTCTGGCGTCGTCAAGTAAGGTCCAATCGCGGAGCCGAGATCGTGCGACCTCGTGGTTCCGATTCCGATGTTGCGTTCTTCCTGGACGAGGTCGTCGTCACTGAGAAAAACGACGATGCAATAGCCGAGCACGAACGTCGTAGCCTCGTGGGGCTCGATCGCCGCTCCTGTCTCGCTCGCGACGAACGCGACGTGAGCCGCGAAGTCGAGGGAGCCTGGCTTGCCGAGGACCTCGATCTCGGCGTTTGGGCCGACCAGTCCGCTCGGGCTCGCGTATCGATAGGTCGGGAACGGGTTTCCAGTGCTGTCCCGGTGGTGTTCGATGACCCTCAGCGCGGGCGGCGCCCCCAGAGGTGACAGCAATGAAAGAGTGCCGGGCTCGTGGATTCCTATGGCTAACTCTCCGTCGGTTTCATAGACTTTTCCGTCATGGTAGACGCCTGAGCGAGGCCGCTGTGGATCGGAAGTCAGCACGAACCGGCAGAGTTTCACTGGAAATGAGGTTACCTGCGGGGAGTCGGCGAGGACAGGGGTCTGGGGTCAAGAGTCGCAAGTCGAAAATTGAGAAATGGTGAAGGCCCGCAAGGAAATCCACCCTTCGACCCTGAGGCTGATTGACTTGGGGACGGGGTTCGGGTAGCATCAATCCGCCGTAACGGAGCAGGAAATTAGAATGCCGCCAATCAAGATACTCGTTTGCGACGACGAAAGGCACATAGTCCGGTTGATCCAAGTCAACCTGGAGCGCCAAGGCTGGCAGGTGATCACTGCCTACGACGGAAAGGAAGGACTCGAAAAGGTCCTTTCCGAAAAGCCGGACCTCATGGTTCTCGACGTAATGATGCCCTACATGGACGGGTTCGAAGTGCTCAAATCGCTCCGAAAAGACCCCGCCACCGAGAAGTTGCCCGTGATCATGCTGACCGCGAAGGCGCAGGACAAGGACGTGTTCGAGGGCTACCACTACGGCGCGGACATGTATCTCACCAAGCCGTTCAACCCTAAGGAACTGGTCTCTTTCGTGAATCGCATCGTGCAAAGCGGCAGCGGCGAGGATCCTGGGAAGAGTTCGAAGCGGATCGAGATCGACTGATACGTCGTATAAGCCCTATCTAGTCGTTAGGCGAAAAATGTCGTTCCTTTCACTCGTCAGTTGAGCATGGGGTTTTCTCCAGCGACTCTTTTAGCGGCAGGCGAAAAGCACGAGGCCGCTGAGTTGCTCGTACTGATCGTCGTTCCTCTTGCGTTGTCAGTGGTCTTGTGGCGCATCGTCGAGGCGAGGATTTCCAAAGGTGGATCGAGAGATCTGCGGTGGGCGGCGCTTGTCCCATTGATTGCTGGCGTCTTACTGGCCTTGCGACCGCTGAAGGATATCCGTGACGATGTCTATCGGATGTATTTCGACGTTTCAGACCGATCAGTGAGTCTTCACTTCGCGTCGTTCTTCGTTCCGTTGACCAATGCGGTTCTTTTGACGGGATGGATAGTCTGGAAAGCGCGCGAGCACAAGTTAGAAGGGTAGGGGCGTCGTCTAGTGGTCTTCAATCAAGCAGTGTGCCACGGTTGTTCGGGAAGCCACATCAGACAAAGTCCTTTCCAAACTCAAGTGACTTCCCGGACAGCCGTGATTCGCCGTGCGCTTAGATTCCTTGGCGCGTCATGCTGAGTGTGTCGAAGTAGACGCGCCAAGGAATCAGAGCCGAGTGCAGGCAGGACGCCCGCACCAAAAATTAATATTAGTCCCCCATGAGACCATCTGCCGCCTCTAAGCGTTAGAATGGAATAGAGCGAACATGGCGCACGTTGAAGCGAAGAACTTTCAGCCCGGGATCGGGATGACGACGACCATGGCCCCTTTCATTGAAGAGGCCGTGAAGAACGGCGAGATCTATATCGACCAGCCGTATGAACTTTATTCCGAGATCAACCACGAGGCTTGGCGGCGGCTCTTTGCGCGAATGTTGCCTCGGTGGGAGAAGTACGCCAACCAGCACTTCATGAAGGGCATTTCAAACCTGATGCTCGATCCTAAGGCTGTTCCTCGCTTGTCGGATGTCAATGTGCAGTTGACAGCACTGACCGGATTTAAGGCGAAGGCCGTGAGCGGTTATGTTCCAGCATACAAGTTTTTTGAGTGCCTGCGCAACCGCGATTTTCCGACGACGGTGACGATCCGCCACCAGGACCAACTCGAGTATTTGCCGGAGCCGGACATTTTCCACGACATTGCTGGCCATGTGCCGATGCACACGGACAAGAGGTTCGCGGACACGCTGGTGCGTTTTGGCGATGCGGCGCACACGGCGGCGGAAATCTGCGGCGCGATCAAGGACCCCGAAGAGCAGATCAGGCGGATGACGAGCATCATCAAGGCGATGGCGCGGTTCTTCTGGTTCACCATCGAGTTCGGGCTCATGCGCGATTCCAGGGCCCCCACCGGGCACACAGTCTATGGAAGTGGAATCTTGAGTTCCTTTGGCGAAATCGAGTATTCAATAGAGAGTCCTCTAGCACAGAGGTATCCCGCCCAAACGGAGTGGATGATCAACCAGTATTTCGAGATCGACCACTTCCAGCCGCTCTATTTTGTGGTGGACTCCTTCGACCACCTTTTTTCACTCACCGACCAATTGATCGCGTGGATGAAGGACGGAAAACTGGACAACGTTTCACCCGGCGAGCCGTTCGTCAGCGAAGCAGACCTCAAGTCGTTTTTGGATGCCGGTCGCTAAATATTGAATTGAGCCTTTGGGTAACCATGGGGCGTCCCAACACTTAGGACGGATAGAATAAGTGCAATGCCCGTAGACATCCTTTTCCCCGAACTTGGGGAGTCGGTCCACGAAGGACAGATCAGCCGCTGGCTCAAGAACGTCGGAGATTTCGTCAAGGAGGACGAGCCGATCGTGGAGATCATGACTGACAAGGTGAACACGGAACTCCCCGCGCCGGCCGCCGGCTATTTGGTCGAGATCACAGTGCCCGAGGGCGGCGACGTCGCCGTCTTCGGGCGTATGGGGATCATCGAGCCGGACGAGGCGAAGGCAAAGGCCGCGTTGTCAGGCGGAACGACGCCAGCGAAAGAGCCTGTAGCAAGCACGTCGTCGGCGCGGCCCACTCAGCAAGCGAACGTGCCCGCGTCGACCAATGGTCGCCTGTGGTACACGCCGGTAGTGCGCGCGATCGCAAGAGAGAACAGGATCGAAGAGAGCGAACTCGCCACGATTGCCGGATCGGGGCAGGACGGACGGGTTTCCAAAAAGGACGTCGAGGCTTACCTTAAGAACCGCAGTGCGACGCCGAGGGCAACAGAACCATCGCGGGCCGCCGTTGCAGCGCCATTACCCACGACTTCCACAAAACCACTATCCGTAGGTGCCGACCAAGAAGTGCAGCGACTGACGGGTCTGCGCAAGATGATCGCGGACCACATGCTGCGCTCGGCGGCGATCCCGGTCGTGAGCACTCTGATCGAAGTGGACGTCTCAAATCTCGTGAGTTTTAGAACCGCCAATAAAGACACTTTTGAAAAACAGAACGGCGTAAAACTCACCTACACTCCGTTTTTCATCAAAGCGATCACCGACGGGCTATTGGCGTTCCCGAATTTGAACTCCTCGGTGGGGGAGAACTATGATATCACGATGAACCGTTCGGTCCACATGGGCGTGGCAGTCTCTTTAGGCGAGGACGGCTCTGGAGGGCTGATCGTCCCTGTGATCCGCGACTGCCACAAGAAGTCACTGGTCGAGATCGCGCGCGAACTGGGCGTGATCGCAAAAAAGGCGCGCTCGAGCACGCTCGACACGAGCGACGTGCAGGGAGGGTCCTTCACTTTGACCAACCCTGGCTCCTACGGCGCGACCCTGGGGACGCCAATGATCAATGCGCCACAGGCCGGGATCGTCGGAACCTATGGGATCGTCAAGCGGCCCGTAATTGTTAACGACATGATCGCGGTCCGGTCGATGATGAACATCGTCTTAACTTACGATCACCGGATCGTGGACGGCATGACGGCGGGCCTGTTCCTCCAGTCGCTCAAAAAGCGGCTCGAAGGGTTTGATTTTTACAAGTAGCCATCCTAACAAGCCATATAGGACATATACGACTTATTTTTATATTGCTGTCTTTGAGTAAAGGCATTGCTTTTTGTGCAGTCTAGGGCCACAATGGAACAACTTGCGGCATTCCCTGGTCGAATTGACTGGGGGAGCGTGAGAGAGGGTGTACTAATGGATCTAACCAATACTAAGCGGCGCTGCGCCGCATTTGTCTCTTTGTCCTTGTTCGGGTCGGTCGCCATGGCGGGGTCGTTGTACCCCGGCGCCATTTGGACGTCTACCTACGACGGAACGAT
>CAYYZP010000225.1:0-4067 GCA_964476165.1 uncultured Fimbriimonadaceae bacterium | reverse complement strand
GGGGTGGCACTGATGGATTCTGGCACAGCGCTTTGTCGTAATTCTGCGCAGACCTGGAGGTCCGCACCACAATTCAAGAACTTCGCTAGTTCCACGGACAAACCCTCCGGAGTTTGTCCGTTCAATGCGCCGCTATTTTTGTTCGTTTTGGTGATCAATCGACGGACGCGGGATGACGGTCAGAAGATCAATGGAGGGATATCGGAGTTGCCGCAACCCGAACCTGCAAAGCCCCCACCTAACCTCCCCCGAACTGGTAGTTAGCGAAAATGCAAAGCGCGGGTCGGAGGAGGGATCCGAAAATGCAGGCGGGACGCCCGCACCACGATCCCTTTTGGGAGTGCGGCGATTCATCGACGCTTTCGCTACCGAACGATGAGCGTTATCGCTAGTACGCGCGACGGGCGGCACACAATGCGGCGATGAATCGCCGCGCTCCCAAACATCAGTCCCAATCGCCGTGGAGCAAGGAGAAAACTCGCTGGTTGTCGGACGTGCGGTCGAGCATTGCGGCCTCAAGTGTCAGTCCCGCGACCGCCTGCTCGCGCGACATTTCACTCTGCGGATCGAGCGCCTTGACGATAAGCGCGTCCAGTTGGCTGACCGCCTCGTCGACGCTCATCTTGTCCAGATTCATGTCGTCAAGGCCCGAACGCAGGATTTCCTTCTGCTCCTCAGTTCCCGCCAAATGGCACGCGCCGCGCAAAGAAGAAAAGTCGCCGTCATAGTCGATCTCGTAATATCTGTCGAGTTCCGGGCCTTCCCCCACCTGCATGAAAATGGAACGCGCGACGACCGGCGGACTGGAAAAGTCCGCGAACGAGCGCTTGACCGGATCGCTGATCGCAGCGACCACGCGCTGGATCGTCACGTCCTTCTCGCTCCGTTGATAGCCCTCTTGGTGTGTGAAGTCGATCGCCGAAACGCGGAGCGCCTCGACATCGGACTGTTGGCCTAGCCCCGCGAACATCAAGCGGTCATAAATCTCGTAAATCTTGCGCGACTGACGGCGATAGGTGACGCACAAAAGCCCGGCGTCCAATGAGACACCAATGACCGGCACGCCGCCCGCGAGGCGCGATTCGACGTACTGCGCGCGGTGGCCGATTCCCTCCTGCCAGTCGTAGGGGGTGATCATCTGGCTATTGATACCCTGGAAATGAAAAGCGAATCCGCCGCTCTTCGACACACTCAGAGTGACGGATTCGGTATCCCGTTGTCGACCGTCATCCTGAGTTAGTCGAAGGACGAACAGTCGGCAACGGGATGTCAGCCGACGATCTTCCAGCGGGATTCGCGGGCGTCGCCCGTCTTCCCTTCGAGCGCCTGCTCGAGAGTCAGGTTGTCGAAAGTCTTTTTGATCGCCTTCTTGTCCCAGATGTTGAGGTATCCGTAGTTGCCCTTTCCAAGGCTCACTGGCATCCCCACGCGGTAGACACGGTCATCGACGAGCGCAGAGCCGTTCACCACGACACTTGTTATGCGACTGCCCGCAGCCAGCCCAGGATTGAAGGAAACTTCAAGACCGGAAATCTGCAGAAAGCCGTTGTTCGGCGAAGGATAAAGTGAAACCGAGCGGTTGAGGGCGGCCCGAATCTGTGCTCCAGTGAGTTCCGATACGACGAGCGGATCGCCTGGATAACTGACGAGCCGAGCCAAATTGTTGCCTTCGACGTCGCCGCGGATCATCATTGCGGGAATGAGGGCGATCTCGGCCCCTGTGGCGCCGCGGATCAGGTCGGCCATAGCCTGAGCGGGGCCGTACGAACCCTTCTTAGGCCCGTCCTGTCCATGGACGAAAGATGTAACGAACGTGGCCGCCAAAAAAGCGACAGCAAACCGTCTCATAGCAAACCTGTCCCAATCAATTTGACTGGCAATGCGCGCCCTGGTTACAGGACTGCTCACACACCCTAGATGGCAACTATCGTGCCGATCCTCAGAAGTCGGTCTGGATGCCCATCGAGCGGGCGGTGCCCGCCACGATTTTAGCGGCCGCCTCGGCGTCGTTCGCGTTGAGGTCGGACATCTTTTGCTTCGCGATGTCCAAAGCCTGTGCCTTAGTCAGCACTGCGGCCACCTCGGTTCCAGCCTTGCTGCTGCCCTTTTCGATCTTGAGCGCCTTTTTGATGAGGTCGCTCACGAGCGGCTGCTTGACGACGAACGCGTAGGACCGGTCCTCGAAGACCGTGATGCTCACCGGCATCGTGAACCCCATTTGCGGGGCGGTCATCTCATTGAACTTCTTGAGGAACTCCATCATGTTGATCCCGGCCTGACCCAAAGCGGGGCCAACCGGTGGGGCTGGCGTTCCCTTCCCGGCAGGGATGTTCAGTTTAATGATGCTCGTAACCTTCTTGGCCATGGGTGGTGTGCTGCCTCGTCCAACTCAGCGCGCCGGGTAACCCCGGTGCGACTGCGAAGGCTGATTATACCTACGGGCAGGCTCACTGCTGAACCACATACGACCTATTTGTCCTATAAGACTTATATGTCCTACTTGACAACCTTGCGGCTGGCTGTGCCCTGTGTCAAACTAACCTGTAAGGAACCCGAAAAATGCCCTACGTGTCACTGTTCATCCCCCAGATTGGCGAGGGTCTGCAAGAAGCCAGGCTGGTCGCTGTCTTGAAGCAGCCTGGCGACGCGGTAAAGCGCGACGAGCCGATCTATCAAATGGAGACCGACAAGGCCGTGATGGACGTCGAGTCGCCCTATGAGGGAACGCTGACCAAGTGGTCGGCGAAGGTGGACGACGTGCTGCTTATTGGTGCTGAAGTGGCTGTGATGAACACGCAGGACGCCGCTCAGGAGGCGCCGACGCATGGATCGCCGGCGGCATCGGCGGGAACGGCGGGTGCAGCGGTCTCGTCGGGGACGGACAGGCGAAGGGACGTCCCCCCCCGGACGAGGGCTTATGCCAAGGAAAAGGGGCTGAGCGAAGACGACTTGGCGGACATTCCAGCGAAAGGATCGAAACTCATGCCCGAGGACGTAGACGAGTTTCTCTCTGGCGGCGCGGGCGGGGGCAAAGGATATTCGGAGATTGAGATGCCTGGTAAGCAACGGGTGCTCGCATCGCGTTTGCAGCGCGGTTCGCAACTTGCCGTACCTGGTACAGAGACAGTAGTCTGCAACTGGGGGCCGATCGAGTCTCTGCGGAAAGAGCTCAAGGATGGGGGGGGGGCGTTCCAGCCCTCGGTGTTCACGATGTTCTCGTTCGCAGTCGCAAAAACCCTCGCCGACTTTCCTGGTTTCAGATCGACTATCGTCGGCGATTGGAGGATCCGCACTTGCGACCACGTCAATCTCGGTATCGCGGTCGCGCTCCCTGGCGACGAGCTCGTTATCGCCAAAGTGACCGGCGCCGACGCGCTTTCGTGGCGGGAGTTCGCACAAGCCATGTGGGACGCGATCGAACTCGCCCGCGCAGGCAAAGACCAGGCGGATGAGTCGATCACCATCAGCCTCACGAACATGCAGGGGTTCGGACTGCGCGACGCGGTCGCCGTGGTCGTGCCGCCGGGAGTCGCCACGCTCTTCATCGGCGAGGCGTACAACGGCCTGGACCAATCGGTGGGCGAACTCAAACTGCAGAGGTGCGCGAACATGGGGCTGACGTTCGACCACAGGCTCATCAACGGCGTCGGTGCCGCAAACTTGCTCAATGCGATCCGGGACAAAGTCCAAGACATCCGGTCACTGGTCCAGAAATGAGAAAGCCGGTCATTGGAATCACGACCACTGGCGGGCCAGACCCGAACAATCCCGCGTTCGAGCGGTTTTTTGTGAACCGCCTTTATGCCGATTGCGTCGCCCAGTCGGGGGGGGTGCCGATCCTTTTGACCGAGGCGACGCCTGTGGAGGACGCCCTTGCTGTCATCGATGGGCTCCTCGTACCGGGGGGGGACGATATCGACGCAAGGCATTTTGGACAAGAGAACCATTCAATGGCTGTGCTCGGTGACGACGACCGGTTTCTCTACGAAAAAAAACTCTACCAAGCGATGCCACAAACGCTTCCATTTTTCGGCATCTGCTACGGATGCCAGGCGCTCAACGTCTTC
>CAYYZP010000224.1:0-2028 GCA_964476165.1 uncultured Fimbriimonadaceae bacterium | reverse complement strand
GTGGCCGAGTTTTTCTTTTTTGGTCTGCAGATATTTTTCGCTGTGCTCGGAGGGGGGGGCGACGATGGGGACGTGGGCGACGATCTCGAGCCCGTGGCCCTGTAGGCCCTTGACCTTGCTCGGATTGTTTGTGATGAGTCGCATTTTTTTGACTCCGAGCGACGAGAGCACTTGCGCGCCCAGGCCGTAGTCGCGCAGATCCGCTTTGAACCCTAAAGCCTTGTTCGCCTCGACTGTGTCGAGGCCCTTGTCTTGCAACTCGTATGCCTTTAGTTTGTTGATGATTCCGATTCCGCGGCCCTCCTGCGCGATGTAGAGCACGACGCCCCTCCCCTCTTTTTCGATCATCTCGAGCGCCATCTGCAACTGGTCGCCGCAATCGCAGCGCAGCGAGCCCATGATGTCTCCCGTGAGACAAGAAGAGTGGACGCGGACTAGCACCGGCTCCTCGGTGTCCACGACTCCTTTGACGATAGCGATATAGGGATGACTTTCGACGCTTGATTCGAAGGCGAAAAGCCGGAACTGGCCGAACTTCGTCGGAAAATTGATCGGGCCAGCGACTTTTTCGACAAGGTTCTCCGTTCGGCGGCGATAGGCGATGAGGTCGGCGATGGTGATGATGAGTAGGCCGTGTTTTTTGGCGTAAGGGAGGAGACGGTCGAGGCGCATCATTTCGCCGTCGTCGCCGATGATCTCGACCCCCACCGCGACGGGCTGTAGACCTGCGAGACGGCAAAGATCGACGGAGGCTTCTGTGTGACCCGCCCGTTTGAGTACCCCCCCCTGCTCGGCGCGGAGCGGTATCACGTGGCCAGGGCGCATGAGGTCGTCAGGTTTTGCATCCGGGTCGCAAAAGACGGCGACGGTCTTTGCGCGGTCTGCCGCGCTGACACCGGTGGTGGTGCCGTAGCGTGCATCAACGGTCTCGGCCATAGCGGTCCCGTTCCGCGCGGTGTTCTGTTTGGTCATCATCGGGATGCCGAGTTGCTCGAGCCTTTCGACGGTCGTAGGGATGAAGGGCACGCCGCGCCCGTGCGTGATCATGAAGTTCATGGCCTCAGGCGTGCAGTGTTCGCCGGCCATGATGAGGTCGCCCTCGTTTTCGCGGTCGGGATCGTCAACAACGACGACGATCTTGCCCGCGCGGATGTCGTCGATTGCCTCGGGGATTGTTGAAAAGTCCATGGTTATGGATTTATTTTACATTCATTTGCCTCTTGAACGGGGGTCCTGGACCGGCCTACTGGGTTGACGGCGTTAACCTTGGGCTGAGATTGAGCAATAAGAAAGGGCCGCGACAGGTCGGGGTAGGACACGACCCCGCTTATTGCTAACTTGCGGCGCATTGCACGGGTAAGTGCAGATGGCCCTGCAGAAATCTAATACTATTTAGAGCGCTTACCCATGGCACCCCCACCGCCCTCCAAAAGGGGATCCGACATTATGCGCGGATGGCGACCCAAATGGTGCCGAAGTTTGGTTCCTTGTTCGGCGAGCGCGCCATTTCGTCGTCTATGGCTTTCTTTTTCGTTTCAAGTTCGACGTAATCTTTGTCTTGAGCGAGCAGTCGGAGGAGTTCGTGGTTGAAGTCCGCGCGCTGTTTGGGAGTGGCTGATGAGAGATCCTTGATCCCGGTGTTCTTGAGCCCTTGATCCGTGTATTTGTCGGCGATGTCGAGCATTGCCATGGAGAGATTGGCTGCCTTGACGCGCAGGTCGATGGCTTTTTGTTCGTCTTCCTTATTGGGGAGAGTGGCGGTTGCGCCGTTCTCGCGATAGTCTCCGATTAAGAGGTCCAGTTTTCCATCGCCGTTCCAATCCGCTTCGCACAGTTTGAGCCGCTTGCCCGGTGACGGAAGTCCGGGGATGACTAGGAGCAACGGTATTGGGGGGGCGAAGTCGAGGCCTTTTTTTTCTTTTCCTTTGTAGAAAGCGATGCCTTCATCCCCCCCCATGAGGAGATCGAGAATTTTGTCGCCGTCCAGGTCGGTCACGAGTGGGCCGCCGCGCTGGACATTGATCGGAT
>CAYYZP010000223.1:0-4415 GCA_964476165.1 uncultured Fimbriimonadaceae bacterium | reverse complement strand
CAGCGGGCCTTATCAAGTGGTCCGCCGTGAGTACCGCCAAAGAGCACGAATCCCCCACCTCGTGCTTAATGTGCGCGATCGACCAGACGAGCGCGCCCAAAGTGTTCTTCATCGAAGGCTCTGCGACCACCCGAACCCCCGGCAGAAGTCGCTCGGTCGCCTCCAACAAAGAGAGAGACGTCGCCACGTAAACCTGATCTTTCGTCAAAAGCGCCGCCCGCTCAACCGACTGCTCCAAGATCGACTTTTCACCAGAGGCCAGGTTCAAAAACTGCTTAGGGCGATGGGCAGAAGATGCAGGCCAAAAGCGCGTCCCTGATCCCCCCGCCATGACCAGCGACAAGCGACGAAAACCCATCTTCACAGACTACCATTTGGGCATCAATCATCGGGCCGGTATCCTTTTCTGCATGGCGCGCCGGAGCAAGGACAGCACGAGGGCCGAGATCGTCGCTGTCCTCGACACCCTGGAGCGCGTCTACGGCAAGACCCCGTACAGTGCAAGGTTTGAACCGATGGACGAACTCGTCAGTTGCATCCTCAGCCAGCACACGAGTGACACAAACTCCTTTCCCGCCTTCCATCGATTGCGAGCGGCTTTTCCAACTTGGGACAAAATCGTAAAAGCAGGTGCGGAAGAAATCGAGCCTGTCATCAGGAGCGCAGGGCTCTCCAACCAAAAATCAAAAGCGATCATCAAGGTCCTCAAGGAAATCAAGTCAAGAAACGGCGACTACCACATCGATAACCTAAAAGATATGACGGTTCCAGTAGCCCGCGCATGGCTCGAATCCCTACCGAGCGTCGGGCCAAAAACTTCGAGCATCGTGCTCTGCTTCAGTTTTGGAAAAAACGCGATCCCCGTGGACACCCACATCTTTCGAGTTAGCAAGAGACTCGGTTTCATTGGGCAAATGACGGATGCGAACAAAGCCCACGATGAACTTTTGAAATCCGTGCCAGAAAAAGACGCGTTTAGATATCACGTTCTCTTGATTCAGCACGGACGCAAGGTGTGCAAGGCGAGAAACCCGAAGTGCGCTGAGTGCCCGGTCTATGCAAACTGCCGCTGGGAAGGGAAGACCCTTCCAATCCAGATTCAGGATACACTCGAAGGCCGACGATGACCATGTTGACCATTGCCCTGGCGGTCGGATCGTTCTTGTTGGGCGCGGTCCCGTTCGGCGTTCTCGTCGCAAGAACGAAAGGCGTCGATCTCCGGTCAGTGGGCAGCGGGAACATCGGGACCACGAACGCCACGCGCGCACTTGGTTGGAAGTTAGGGCTCCTTGTGTTTGCGCTCGACATCCTCAAAGGCTTGGCCCCGCCCATCGTCGCCCGACAAGTACCGGAGTGCGCGGACTTCGCAGTGTTGTTCGGCGCAGTCGCCGTCATCGGACACACAGCGAGCCCGTTCCTCCACTTCAAAGGCGGCAAGGGCGTTGCGACGGGCCTTGGAGCGCTCTTTGGGACCGCGCCGCTCGTCGGTGTAGTCGGGTTCGGCGCGTTTATCGTCCTCTTCGCCCTGACCAGGATCGTGAGTTTCTCAAGCCTCTTAGCCTCGCTGATTATTCTTACGTCGGCATATTTCTTTAGGTCAGACTGGCTTTTCTTCGCTGTCTTCGGGCCATTGATCGCGTTCGTGTTTATCCGCCATATCGACAACATCAAGCGTCTTTTTAAGGGGCAAGAGCCCAAGTTGAGTTTTCAAAAGCCCTCCCCAAATGTCGATCAACCATGACTTGTACTTTGCGGCGTTCCTGGATTCTCCTTGGACCGCGCTCCTAGGTTTTGCCACGATCGTCCCCGTCGCCATCTGGTTCGTGAGTAGCATCTCATGGATGGTCATGGGCGACATGGAGCCCATCATCGGGATTCCAACCATCATCATCGCGTTCGGCCTAGCATTTGTCGCCATGAGTCCCCCCTCGCCAGGCATGTCGCCCATCGCGTTCGCTTCCACGCTCGGGATGGTGATCGTTTACCCCGTCGTAAAGCGTCAAATGGAAAACCGCGAGTCGATCCGATTCGAGATCGACGAGATCGACAAGGCCTACTCGATGATCAAACAAAAACCCGACCAGGCATATCTCAAGTTCAAACTTGCCGAAGGGCTCTATAGGCGTGGAATGGTGGCCCAAGCCTGTGCGATCGCAGGCCATGCCCTCCAGCAAATGCCCAAGGGTCTTTTCCCCGACGAGCACCGGGCGGTCACGCGATGGACTCACCACCAGGTCGGGCCGCCAGAAGTTCCCTGCATGCAGTGCGGAGCGACCAATAGGCCAGGCGAGGTCTTTTGTTCCGCCTGTGGAGCCCCTTACCTGGCCGACTATGCGCGAGGAAAGTGGCTCGGATCGAACCTCGCGGCCCGATTGATCGCTGCCTGGGTCGCTGCAGTCGTCTCGCTCGTTGGCGTCCCTTCCGTCATCGCCTTAAAATTCTCCCCCCTCTTGTCCGGTACGCTCATCGGAGTGCAACTCGCTGTTTGCGGTCTTGTGGTGTGGGTGGCGTTCATCAAAAAGGAGAAGTCAGCCTATTGAAAAGAATCGACCGCTACGTCCTCAAGGAAATCATGGTGCCGATGCTCGTCGGGACCGTGATTATTGCGCTTTTGTTCATGGCGAACGAGTTCATTGCGGTCTTTAAGAACTTTCAGATCACGCGCCTTCCGATGCTGGCCGTTTTGCAAATGGTCTTGTACCGAATGCCGGAATGGCTCAGTCTCACCCTTCCCTCCGGTACCGCGATCGGTGTCGCGCTGGCCGTCTCGCGCCTCGGCAGGGAGAGCGAGATCACGGCGATGCGCGCCGCAGGCATTCCCATCCGTCGCATCATGCTCCCGATCGTCCTGGTGGGGGTATTGGTCTCAGTCGCAAACTTCTTCATCGTTGAAAAACTCATCCCGCCTGCGGCCAAGAACTACCGCAACGTGACGAACCAGGCGAGCATCCTCGGGACCGCACCTGCGTTCAAATCGAACGTGATGCTACAACTCGACCGCTATACCGCCAACTTCGGGAGCGTCCAAAGGACGCGCGATGGAAAAGTCGAACTCAAAGACATCGTCATCTTCGAACGACCCAGGCAAGGCGAAATCGTACTTTTCGTAGCCGAAGACGGCTTTTATGAGGACGGAATCTGGACGATCCGCGCTCCCCAGGTGTACTTCATGCGGGGACTGGACCTCACTGCGGTCTCGAGCAGAGAGAGCGCTACCATCAACGAGCGCATCACGGTGGGGGACTTGTTCGTCCAGCCCGCCCCGCAAGAAGAGACCGCCTCGCGGCTATGGGCCGCTATTGAAGAAGGCCGCTCGAACAAGACCGATACGACCAACTTGGAGATTGCCTATCACGTCAAGTTCTCCCTGCCCGCATCGTGCCTCGTGTTCGCGTTCGCGGCGGCGGCGTTTGCATGCATGTTATCGAGGAGCGGCCCGTTCGTCGGTCTCATCGTCAGCATGGTGCTCGTCATGCTCTTCTACAATTTCTATGTCGTGAGCACAGAGATTATCGGCAAGAACGGATGGCTCTCTCCACTTGCTTCTGCGTGGCTGCCCAACGTCGTCTATCTCTTTATCGGTGCAATCATTCTGTGGAGAATAGAATGAGGCTTGTTGCACTTCTGTGCGCGTTCTCAGCGTTCGTCTTGGTTTCAGCGCAAAACACAGGCGGCCAGACTCTGCCCCCACCCAACCAAGACGCCAAGCAAGAGTTCACTCTTCTCAGCGCAGAAACGATCGAGAGCCTCTATGGCGACGACATCGTCGTCTCAGGAAACGTCCACGCACAGTACCGCGGCTACGACCTTTATGCAGACAAGGTCATCGGTGACAGGCGGACCCAGATTTTTATCCTGATCGGAAAGTGTCGCCTAGTTGGAAAGGGTTCGAACGTCAACGGGGAACAGATCACCGTCAACTTTGAGACCGACACCTTTTCTTTCGAGGACGGCCAGGCGAAACTCTCACCGGAGTCGCTCCAGGGCGCGTCCAAGGGCGATCTTTTCATCAAATCAGGTTCGGGACAAGGGGGTTCCGGTCTATTTTTCATCGACGAGGGCCGCGTGACGACGTGCGATCTCACGGTCCCGCACTCGCTTTTCGAGGTGAGATCGACCAAAGTGCGCCCCGGACGATACGCTGCGCTCCGCGACGCAAGACTCGAGGTGCTCGGCCACACGCTCTTGCGCGTACCCTATCTCGTTCTCCCGCTCATCGAAAACGGGACGAAGTATCTTCCCGATTTCGGCCAAAGTCCGACTGAAGGCTATTTTGTCAAGACCAGGGTCAGTACCCCCCTCCGTGGAGAAGATTATTGGGACACACGGCTGGAATACATGACCGAACTCGGCGCCGGCATCGGTGGCGACCTCAACTATGAAAGTGGTAAGACGAAAGGGCTGCTCTCCGCCTA
>CAYYZP010000222.1:0-2426 GCA_964476165.1 uncultured Fimbriimonadaceae bacterium | reverse complement strand
CGCCTTGATGGGTGCGTACAGACGCTTGACGATCGTCGCGTCCTCGAGTTCTGCGATCGCCGATTCAAACGCATTGATCGCCTGCTCCTTTTTGCCCGTTGTGTAGAGCGAAGCCGCGTGTTTGGCGCGGACAACGGCGTTCTTGGGGTCTTTTGTGACTGCCTCTTGCCATAGCGCGGGTACTTCGTGTACCCGACCGGTCTGGGTCAGCACCATTGAAAGCAGATCGAGAGAAGGCTTGTCGCCGTTTTCCAGTTCGACTGCCTTGCGGAGGTTGCGTTCGGCGTTGACCGGCATGTTGAGCGCCAATTGTTCCTGTGCGAGCCGCGCGAGGATGGTGGACTCTTTCGGTTCTGCGACGTGCGCCTTTTCAAACGCCTCGGCCGCCTCTGTGTGCTTTGCGGCCGCAGAAAGAAGGTTGCCGAGGGCGAACCAGGACTTGGCGTCCTTTGTGTCGACGTCGATCAGTCTTCTGAGGCTCTTTTCGATGACGGGGGCGTTGCCGAGGCGATAGAGCGTGCACTGCCTCGTGAGTTCGATGAGCGTGAGCGCCGGTGCCTCCCAGTCTTGGTCGCTCTCGACGGCCTCGGCGAGCGCTGTGAGCGCTGGGTGGGGGTCAAACGATGCAAGCACCATTCCCTGTGAGCGCTCGACGTATTGGGCCGTGTCGTAGCCGATCAAAAACTTGCGAAAGGCGATTTCGCTCTCGGTGCCGAACAGTCCGTGATCCGTGTGGAGTCCCTCGGCCAGTCCCCCCCCTGACACCTCCAAGAAGTCGGTCACGATGCTCCGCAGAGCCTTAAGCATTCCTCCTGGAAGATAACTGTACTCGTTCGTGCGGACAGGCTTGGCGTCTTTTTTGTGCCACCTGACGACGACCGTGCCTGCGCCGTTCTCACTCTCCTTCAACAATCCGTCGACGACCATTTCGACGCCCGACTTTTCGAAGAAGTCGCTGATCATCGCGTCATCGTTGAGTGACTCGGAAGGATTGAAATGGGCGAAGCGGGGCACTCCGCCTTCTTCGGTGCGGCCCATGTAACTTACCGGATTGACGTCGCTCGTGCTCGCTTGTCGGACGATCTCGCCGATGAAACCGGACGTCTGCCTCGCCATCGCGGGCTCGGTGTTCGGTCCCGCGTTGAACGGCAGAACGGCGATCTTCATCTGGATTTGAGTGTACCTACGGGGTTTGGCGTGTGACTGGTTGCCCGCTTTGCTGAGACGGGAGACGCGTCAGTCGAACGACAGGACGATCTTGCCTGCGGTGCCCGCTTTGAGAATCTGCATCGCCTCTTCGATCTTCGTAAAGTGCATCTCGTGCGTGACGATCGGTGAAAGGTCGAGCGCCTTTTCGGTAAACAGATGGTCCATCTGGTCCCACGTCTCCCAAAGTCTGCGACCCACGATGCCGTTAAGTTTGAGTCCTTTGAAGATCACTTTGTTCATGTCCATGAAACGCAGTCGGTCGGCGTAGAGACCGAGCATACTGATGCGCCCACCAAGGCGCGTGCGGTCGATGGCGAGTTCCAGCGATCCGGGATGGCCGGACATTTCGAGCGTGGCGTCCACACCTTCGGGCTCGTGTTTTTGCAGGATGCAGAAGGCGTCTTCTTGTAGCGGGTTGATGACTTGGTCGATTCCCAGTTTGTGCGCGAGGCCGATGCGGAACTCGCTGACCTCTGTGCCGTAAATCCTCTTTGCGCCGAGGGCTTTGCAAATTGAGATGGCGAAAAGACCGATCGGGCCGAGGCCGGTGATGAGGATCGTTTGCCCTTCGACTTCTCCGTCATTGACCGTGTGGACGGCGTTACCGATCGCGTCTTGCATGCTTGCTACGCTCTTCGGGATTTTGTTCGAAGTCGGCCTTGCGTTTTGCCAAGGAATGACGGCGAAGGGGGCAAATCCACCATCGACATCAACACCGAGGATCTGCGTGTTCTGGCAAAGGTGCCCGAGTCCAAGTTTGCACAGGTGGCACGTGCCGTCGACAATGTGCGACTCGGTGGCGACGAAGTCGCCAATTTTTCTGTCGGTGACTCCTTCGCCGACTTCGATGACCGTGCCGCAGAACTCGTGGCCGATGATGCGTGGCGGCTTGATGCGGCCCGCGCTCCAGGCGTCCCAGTTATAGATGTGGAGGTCGGTGCCGCAGACGGAGGCATTTTCGATCTTGATCTTGACGGTGCCTGGTCGCGTTTGGGGCTCATCGACTTCGATAACATCGACGCCAGGCGCTGGAGAGACCTTGGCGACGGCTTTCACGCGGCTGATAGTACCTTTGCAAGGATTTTCAACTGGGCCAGTTTTGGGTGCTACAATTTTGGTCTTGGGAAACGCATATACACCCGGATTGACAGTGAGCGCGGACACGACGGTGCGCAAGGTCCGGCGGTTGCCCATTAAGGGCGAGGTGCTGGTGGCTT
>CAYYZP010000221.1:0-2356 GCA_964476165.1 uncultured Fimbriimonadaceae bacterium | reverse complement strand
GCCTTACGAGTCCAGAGCGGCCTCCAAAAAACCATGCAGTCGCTCGTGGGCATCGTGCGCACGGAGAGCGAGATGAAAGAGGCGCTACCGAAGATCGCGGGCTTCTATGCCCGCGCGCGCCGGGCCGCGATCACGGGCAACCGCGACTACAACCCCGGCTGGCACACGGCTTTGGACCTTGACAACCTGTTGACAGTGAGCGAGGCGATCACGCGCTCTGCCCTCATGCGCAAGGAGAGCCGGGGGGGGCACTTCCGTGAGGACTATCCGAACAAGGACGAGCAACAAGGCTCGGTCAACACGGTCGTAGTGAAAAAGGACGGCGCCATGCACGTGACGCAAGTGCCCAAGATCGGGCTGACGGACGAGCAGAAGGAGATCATCGAGGAGCAGCAATAGAACGGGCGCGACAAAGGCAGTCCTTCAGGCCGAACCGCACTAGGTGCCGCCCCACGAACCCATGATCCGCGGCGTCCATACGATGTTTTACTCTTCGCAGGCCCAAGAACTGCGTGAGTTCTTGCGGGACAAACTCGGGTTCAAAGCGACCGACGTCGGCGACGGCTGGCTGATATTCGACCTGCCCGAGGCTGATCTGGGTGTCCACCCGACAGACACCGACGATGCGATGCCCTCCGGTACTCCTTCGATCTCCTTCTACTGCGACGACATCGAAAAGACCGTCGCCGAACTCAAGGCAAAGGGAGTGGAGTTTTCACAACCGATCACGAACGAAGGATACGGGCTCGTCACTTCCATAAAGGTGCCGGGAGGTTTCGACATGACACTCTATCAACCGCTTTATCACAAGTGACGATAGCGCAAGAATCAAGATTGCTACCGCAGGAGAAGCAGGTCTCAACCGGTGACAATGACGACCCGAGTGCTCCCAACTGTATTTGTCACTTTGCGAATCAGTGCAAGGAGCCTGTCGGTTACTGGCCCCGTATCGGGTGGGACGGGAACACCCTGGGTTGTGTAAACCGCATGGGTGGGCCTCGTGATATTGATCGCCGTGTGAAGCTTCGTATCCTGATCAAATGTGACCCCGTCATACACGGCTGCAACGAACGGTAGCCCGCCGAGATCAATGCGCTGGTTGATGAACGGGACGGAATGGCCACCATCGTCAAGAATCTCGCCCGACGACTTACCGCCCTTGTCAGTGATCTTTGAAATCACACCTGTGTGTGACAACATAACATCGGAGTTCTTGACAATACCGATCGTCGTTTGTGCAGACGACTCGTTCACAGCGATCACCAAATTCCAGAGCGCGCTCTGCAGATCGGTCGAGAGCGACCCTTGTACCCCCACCTCGACCTCTGTGATCTTTCTGATGTTATACGCGGTACCCTTGGCTGCGTCGTATTCGTACTCGACGCCATCGTTGACGTCGATAGGAAGAAAAAACCCGCCACCGTCCAACGGTTGGTCGACGAATATGACGACCTCGCCGCTCTTGTCGTCAATGATCGCACCTGAAAACCTCCCATTGCCACCGTCGGGCTTCTTCGACACGATCCCCCTCGCTGCCTGGGCAACGACTGGCGCGAGAAAAGCGAAAGCGAAGAAAACAATGACGAACGATTTGATCCTAGTACCCATGACTGGCTCCTATGACAGTGAGGCTTCAGTATATCTGTAGTTCTCAGCAGAACCAACAAGGTGGAGTTCTAGTCGCTCATTTTCGCTAACCAGAAGCCTGTAAAATATGCGAGTATCCCCCTTCGTAGATGTTCCGAACCGAATGGCATTCATGAATGGTATCTGAAAAGAGATCGCAGGGCGCAAGATCAACGGCAAGCCGCGCCTCAGCAATCTGCCGCTCGACCAGACTTCGCTCACTTCTTTATAGTAATGGTGACGTTGTTGTTATTGTCGTTCACGGATTTGACGAACTTTAACAGCGCCCCGTCAAACTCATCGGACACGCCATCGCTTCGGTACTCCGTCTCTGTTATCCTCCGAATGTTTATGGCGGTTCCTAGGTTGGCGTCCAGGTCGTAACCGACACCGTCGTACCGTCCAACGGGTTGTGTCGAAATTGTTGGAACACCGTTGTTATTAAGGCGCTGGTTGACGAACTGGATCAGTTTGCCGGTTCCGTCATCGAGTATCTCCCCAGAAGACTTGTTGCCTTTTGTGCTACTTTTGAGGATCACTCCTGTTTGTGCAGACTTTTGATCGGATATCTTGGAGACGAACAAAGTCGTCGACCCGGACGACTGGTTCACCGAACGTACCAGTTCCCACAGCCGCGCATCGAAATCAGAGCCCAGCGAACCCTGCGGCCAGACTTCGACCTCGGTCAACTTACTGATATTGACCGCTTCTCCTGTTGCGGCGTCGAAAT
>CAYYZP010000220.1:0-2060 GCA_964476165.1 uncultured Fimbriimonadaceae bacterium | reverse complement strand
CGAAAGCGTCAAGGTGTTCAGCAAGACTCCCTTCGGACAGATTAAGTCTCTCGCACTCGATCAATCCTCGCTTACCAGCAACGCGCTCGCACTAGGAATTTTGAGAGAGTCGTTTGGCGTAGACCCGCTCACCAAAAAGTGCGCCCCCGACATCGACGGGATGCTCGCTGACTATGACGCGTGCGTCCTGATCGGCGACATCGGGATGCAAGCCGACCCACACGATCTGTACATCATGGATCTCGGCCAGGCCTGGCAAGACCTAATCGGGCTGCCGTTCGTATGGGCCGCGTGGGTAGGGCGGAACGATCTCGACCCGGGCCTCGTCGATCTGCTCAACGAATCTTGGAAATGGGGACGGAAGAACATGGATCAAGTGGTGGAAAGAGCAGCAAAAAAGTCAGGTTGGAGCCTCGACACGACAGACCGCTATTTGCGCAAGACGATGCGATACGACCTCGACGAGCCAGCAAAGCAAGGGCTCAACACTTTCGCGCTCATGCTCGCCCGCAACCGAGTCCTAGAAAACCCTCACAAGCCTCGGATCATCTCACCTGTCAACGCCTGAACCTATAGGCCATTGTTCTGAGGGCGTCCAGCAGCACGGGCAAGTCGCACGATTCATCGACCTCCCCAGCAATGTTGCCGGGTTACTTGGCGATAAGACACGAAACTGACAGAAGTCTGTATACTCCGTCCGTTGTCGTTAAGGTCTTTCGCCAAATTAGCGCTGGGCTTTTTTTACGCCTTCCAAACGTGTGAAAACCATGAATAGACCTCTTCTCTCCACCCTTATTGGAGCACTAACCCTTCTTGCCGCGACCTCTGCCTTTGCCCAAGACGCATCAAGCCTGCTCGGACACTGGCACGGTGCAGGCCAAAGCGACACCGACCGCCGCTTCATCATCCCGTGTATAGATGAACTGATCCCAGGCGAGAACAACCGGTTCAGCGCCACTTTCACACTTGATTTAGGCGAGATCATCCCCTGCGTCTTCCCGGTTGAATCCACGCTCTCGAGGAGCGGCGTCATCACCGGAAACGGCGTCGACGACCACGGCCACAGGATCATCCTTCACGGCAAGACCCGAGTGATGGGCGGCTCGGTTCGAGTCGGCGCATTCAAGTATATGATGTTCGAGGCGAAAGGCGGGCTCGTTGACGACGGACATTTGGCACTCGTTCAATTGCTCGGCGGCAACGATTGGGAAAACACGATAGGAGCGCACCTCAACAGTCCGTTCACGGGTGACTTCCGAACCGTTGATGGTCTTGAAACAAGCAGATTGGAAGCGTCGCTTTTCAACGAGCGAAACCTCGAGACCAAACAGTTCACCACGAGGATGAGAGGCAACATGTCGTTCTTCGACGTGTTCCACCCACAGTCCTCCAGTTTCTTCGACGTGTTCTTTGATCTTGAAGGCACGGTTGGCGTCCCAGCAGTCCAGATCGATGGCTCGACGATCGCCCCTTTTGCGAGTCTAGGGATCAGTTATCCAGTCGATGCTGGTGGACCGCCCGTCATCTCCATCCTCACCGGCCAAGTAGTCCATCCGTTTAGTGATGGGGATATCATTCCTTGCATTATTCCGGGAGACTATCGGCTGTACGACAGTTTCTTCGACGTGTTCACGGACGTTTTCCAGGGCTCGGACTCTAGTTTCAGCCGTGGCACGTTCTTGCTCACCGAACAGTTGACTCTCCCTTAGAAGCCCTCTTCAACGATAAGGCGTATAGGTCAAATACGACCTATACGCCTTATCGTTCCCCGTTCCGCTTCCACTCATCGATCTTGTGAGCGCACGCGGAAAGCCCCCACCATAAGGTGAGAAAGCAGATCAGTTCCAGCGAAAAACTGCCGAACTTGAAAAACGCCTGCGCCACGAAGAGCGAAACGAGGAAACTCGGCGCCTCTATCAGCACGAACTCCCGCGCGGCCACGTTCTTGGTCAACGAGTACATGCTCAGCATTATATCTCCGGGAACCCCGTCCCGCGTCAAATCGAACCGGACTGTATACTGCCAGAACATCGTGGGGATGTAGCTCAGCTGGGAGAGCG
>CAYYZP010000219.1:0-8494 GCA_964476165.1 uncultured Fimbriimonadaceae bacterium | reverse complement strand
TGTTGGGGTTGACCGAAATCGAGAAGCCCACTACTCTCAAAGGGCGTGGCGGGGTGTGGTATTCATTGCCCGATGGGCGCGAGTTGCACTTACAGGCGCGAACCGAGCACGAACCGATGGCGAACGCGCACCCTGCGTTTTCGGCCGATCTCGATGCACTGTCATTGGCTGCGAAAGTTGCCGGTATTGGTGTTCAATGGGACACCTCGCTCGCTCCACGCCGCCGTTTCTATTTGTGTGATCCGTTTGGGAACAGGCTGGAGTTTTTGGAGCGCGAGTGATTGCAAGGCTATTCGTGGGCAGGCGGGACGCCCCACCACAAGCGGCGCCGTGCCAATGACTGGCAATTAACTCGTGCGGGTTATTGCCAGGTTTACAATTCCCGTGATTTTTAGAAGCGAGATCGCGATTGGGCCCGTGGTAACGGCCCCTTATAGAGGTCGTCACTCGCATGAAATTCAGATCGTCCCGTCTTATCCGCTTATCCGCGTTGATCCTTAGCGCGAGCCTCGCGTCAATTGCGCTCTCACAGTCTTCGGGCCACGTACCAGGAAGGGTGCTCGTAAAGTTTAACGAAGGAACTCCTCGTTCATCGATGGCCAATGCGATGGCAAACATACGGTCTGCCCAGGTGGGGGAAGTACGCGGAACGGGCGTGAAGGTGGTTTCCGTTCCGTCTTCGGTGGGGGAGTCGGCCGCCTTGCGCTCTCTGCTGTTGCGACCGGACGTGGAGTTTGCGGAACTCGATTATCTCGTTGCGCCGGAGGCGGTCCCCAACGACCCCTACTACATGTATGCGTGGCACTTGGGCAAGATCGGCGCACCGGCGGCGTGGGGAGTGACGACGGGATCGTCCAGTATTATTGTGGCGATAATTGATTCGGGTTGCGATCCGACACACCCTGATCTTGGAACCAGGTATGTTGCAGGGTGGAACTCGTTCAGCAACAATTCGAACACGAGCGATATGACAGGCCACGGCACAATGGTTGCTGGTTGCGCCGCCGCTTCGTCCAACAACGGACAAGGAGTGGCTTCTGTCGCTTGGGGCGTATCCATAATGCCGATCAAAGTCGTGGGAGCAGACGGTGTTGCGTCTTATAGTTCGATTGCATCAGGATTGACCTGGGCCGCAGATCACGGGGCACGAGTGGCGAACATTAGTTTCGGAGTGACGGAAAGCGCTACTGTAACATCCGCCGCAAAGTACATGCAGTCAAAAAAGGGCGTAGTGACCGCTGCGGCTGGCAACTATGGAGAGTTCCATTCTGCACCGGACAATCCCTCTATGTTGACTGTCAGTGCGTCCTATGTTGATGACACACTTACAACATGGAGCGACTACGGGAACAACGTAGACCTTTGCGCCCCCGGCTCCAGCATTTGGTCTACGAAACTGGGAGGGACTTATGTGGCTGGCGGGGGAACGTCGTATTCTGCGCCTATCGTCGCCGGTGTTGCCGCCCTCGTCATGTCGGCGTTCCCTGCAATGTCCGGTTTAGAAGTCCAGCAGAGGATCCTGGACTCGTGCGACGACCTCGGCGCTGCCGGTTGGGACGTCACTTATGGGAATGGGCGCGTCAATGCGTTCAAAGCTGTGTCAGAAGGGTACGTCGGTGGGGGAGCGGACTCGACGAGCCCTAGCCTGACAATTATTAGTCCAACTGACGGATCAGCAATCATAGGAACAACAACGGTTAGCGCTTCTGCTGATGACAATGTCGGAGTGTCGTCGGTCGAGGTCTTCGTAGACGGGGTCAGTGCGGGATCATTGCCATCATCGCCCTATTCTTGGAACTGGAACACTGCGAGCGTGCCCAATGGACAGCATAATTTGACCTTGAAGGCGACGGACGGCGCGGGAAACAGCGCATCTCAAACAATATCCGTCACGGTCCTGAATCCGTCGGACACCGACGCACCGGTCGTCACGATTACGTCGCCAGGTTCTGGTAGCGCGATGGGAAGCACTCTTATCGTCACTGCAGAAGCATCGGACAATGTTGGCGTAACAATTGTTGAACTCTATGTTGACGGACGTAAGAAAACGAGTGACTCTACTGGGCCATACAGTTTCACGATCAAGACTTCTAGCCTCAAGCGCGGCGCTCATACTGTCCAGTGTCGCGGCGTAGATGCCGCAGGCAATGTGGCTTGGTCACAGACTGTAACGGTCTACAAATAAAGAAACGGGCGGTACCAGAGCGAGTCTGGAACCGCCCGCGATTCGTCCTTTCCGCAGTTCAATGACTACGGGTAGATGACTGGGCAAGGACCTGGCTGAACGAAGTTCAGGTTGTTGTTAGCCCGATCGAGTGCGTTCTTGAGCGCCCCTTGGAGTGCCCTGTTCGGGTCACCTGATGGAGTGTAGCCGTCCGCACAAAGCGCCGCGTTGGCGGCGGCCAGCAGATCGGTGATCGAAATGAAGTCCGATGCACCTAGACCCGGAGCGTACACCAGGCTTCCTCCACTGACGAACCCAGCCTCGACGTTGAGGACCATCGCCGCGAACTGTGCCGACAACATATAAGCCATGTTGGTCGCGTTCGCGCTGAGGAGCCAAGACCTGAACGAAGAGTACGAGCCCGGATTGAAGTCCGCGCCTGTCGCGTTCCTTAAGCAATAGCCGCTCAAGAGCGCAAGTTCGGGAGCCATCGTGCCTCCATCGTTCATCTGTGCCTGTCCGTTCTTGTTCGACCAGAACCCAAGGGTCTTTCCTCCACCTGGACCGAGACAGACGTTGAAGAAGTCGAGCCCGTCGATGACGTCCACACTAGCAGTTCCTTGCCAACACTTGTCTCCATCAACCGTTGCAACGCCTGAGGTAGCGCCTGTTATCGGGCCAGTTTGGATCCATGGACCAAGTGGTAACACTTCACATACAACAAACACCGACCCAAAGGGAAGTGGGTATTCGTAGTACCCGAGATTTTCTGCGAGAGCGCTTGTGAACACAACGTCGCTGAAGGCATCGGAACCCTCTGTCCAATTGATGGTGATCATGAATCCTCCGATACCGACTTCACCAGCGTCGAACGATCCGTTGACGTTTACGTCGTACCACTTATTTCCACTCAGCAAACTAAATTGTGGCGGAGGTGGGCCATCTTTAAGAACGCGGAAGTTGTCCGTCTTGCTGTCCGAAGCGCTGAAGTGAAGAACGGTCGGATCGATCCCATCGATCGTCGCTTTCGTTACCGGAATCAGGTGGACCTTGTAGACACCACCGTTGTTCGGAGTGTCGTTATAAGGAATGAGTTGGACGGCGATCGAACCATTGGATGGGTTAAACGCGCCGTTCGCGTGCGTGCCGGTCGCCGTGTGGCCGAGACAACCGTGTACGACCCCACCGACGACGTGAAGAACTCGATCGACCGCGTTGTCAGTCGAAAGCAGCACCGAACCCGAAGGATTCGTCACTTGGAAGTAGTAGTCACCGTCCGGAAGTCCCGCAGAGTTCAAGTTCTGCGGCCCACCGTTCAGATAGACGTCCGCCTTGTTGGTGAACAGATTGATGTTCACTCCTGTCGCGGTATTGTCCGTAGTAAAGATCGCTCCGCTCAACTGCGCTTGCGCAGATCCTGCGAAGACAAGGAGAAAGACCATCGACAACAATGTCGACAGCCGAGTCTTGCAAAAATGCAAGAAATATGAGTTTCTATTTTTCATATCCAGCCCTCTTTCAGAAAGCACCAGGGGGGGCAAAAACCGCGACTTTTCGGGCAAACGCCACTCAAGTCGCGAGCATTTAGGCTTATGAAACGCCGCACTTGTTCCCAAACCCGGCCCGAAGTTACCATGTTTTGGGGCTCTTGTCAATAGTCCCTAACATGTTTGTTCAAGTCTCGTATAAGTACGCGCCAAGGACTTGCACCCATCGACCCGGATCGTGCTCGAAATCACGCCCTCGCACCACGTCGTTGGGACGAAAGCATTCCCTAGGCTTGCAAGGGAAAACCAGTAGAATCGATCACTCGTGAAGATCACCGAACCGATGCTCCGGGACTACGTGGACACTCCTCTTTCCGCAGAGGAGATCGGCGACCTTTTGACCATGGCCGGGTTCGAACTTGAGGAGATCGAGATCGTTGAGGGCGAGAAGGTCCTCAACGTAAACATCATGGCCAACCGGGGCGACGGGCCGAGCGTTGTGAGTCTCGCGCGCGAGGTGCTGGCCAAGAGCGATGTTTCTCGCAAGACCGAGCTTTTCGAGAGGGCTGAGGTGAGGTTCCATTCGGCGGACGAGGCGGATTCTTCTGTTTCGCAGTTGGCCACGGTCGAGATACAGACAGACAATTGCACACGATATGCGTGCCGCGTTTTTGAAGACGTTCATAACGGGGCTTCTCCTGGATGGCTTCAGGACAGACTGTGGCGCATCGGGCAAAGGCCGATCTCGCTATTGGTCGACTTATCGAACATCGTGATGTTTGAGACTGGTCAACCGTTGCACGCTTTCGACTTGGACAAACTTTCTGGGAACAAAATTGTTGTGCGCCAGGCTTCTTCTCGCGACAAAAAGTTTACTACCCTTGATGAAGTGGTGCGATTGATTACGCCGGAGGACATGATGATCTGCGACGCTGTTGCGCCTGTTGCGATCGCAGGAGTGATGGGCGGACTTTCGAGCGAGGTGGGGGTAACGACGAAGCGCATGTTGTTGGAAAGTGCGAACTTTGACCACAAGAGCGTTCGGAACACGCGGACTCGGCTCGGTCTAGCGACGGAGGCATCGTCTCGGTTTGAGCGGTACGTCGATCCCGAGCAGGCCGTGTCCGCGCTGAACCGGTTTGCCGAACTTTACGAGGCTGTTACTGGCGAATGGAGCGCGCGAGGTGTCATTGACGTGTATCCGAGTCCTCCTGTGCGAACCCAGATCATGGTTCGATTGGGCAGGTGTTGCATGCTGCTTGGAATGGACGTATCACAGTCGGACGCGGTCAAATACTTGCAGCGGCTTGGATTCGAGGTCGTTGAGAACCCAGGGATCCTTTTCTGCACTCCCCCCACCTGGCGCAACGATGTCGAGCGAGAGGACGATGTGATCGAGGAGATCGGTCGCATCCACGGATACGAGAAGATCCCTGAACTGCTGCCGCGCGGCGAAACTACGCGGGGGGGGGTGTTCGGTGCAGACGCAAAGATCGACCAAGTCCGGGAAGAATTGCTGCGGTGCGGGCTGACGCAATCGATCAGCCACTCGTTGCGCGACCTGCACGTTTTGGACGCACCAGGCGAACGGATCCGAGTGCGACAGCCGCACTCGCCGGAGATCGCCCATTTGCGGAACAGCAACCTTCCCTGCCTTGCCGATGTTGCGCACAGGAACGGGCTCGACAATCTGCACTTGTTCGAGATCGGCAAAGTCTTTTACTCTGGACGAGAGCAGTTCGGGCTGGGGATTCTCTCGGTGGGGGGGGACAGGCACGAGGACTGGCAGAAGAAAAACGCGCCTCACACGGAGTTCTTTGAGGTAAAGGAAGTCTTGGAGCGCGTGTGCTCGACTGTCGGTGTCTCGGCATCGTTTGTCGCACCGAACGAGCCAGATGGACGGTTTCACCCAACGAGGGTCGCGTGCATCGTTGACGGTGAGCGGTCGGTCGGCATATTGGGGCAGATCCATCCTGTTGCGGCACAGTCGTGTGGACTGCGGGCGGAGACGATCCTTGCAGAAGTCGACCTGGACGCTCTGGTGGGGGCGCCTGAACAAGAGAAACACTTCCGGCCAGTGAGCAAAAACCCAGCTGTGAGGCGCGACATCGCGATCCTCGTCAAACAGCAGGTCAGTTACGAGGAAATCTCGCGCACCGTCTCGTCAGCGTGTGGAGAAGTGCTAGAAAAGCAGTGGCTCTTCGACGTGTACCAAGGAAAGGGTATCAAAAAAGGGTTCCATAGCCTTGCAATCGCGCTGCAGTTGCGAAAGCCGGGCGAGAACTTTACGGACGAAGAAGCGAACCAGGTGCGGGATCGGGCCGTCGCGGCGCTCGAATCTCTGGGAGCGACACTGCGCTAGCAACAAGTCTTAAGACGACGATGGACAAAGTGACAGCATAGGCGGCGCGAAAAGCGGACGCAAAATAGTGATAGTGTCCGAACGGTTTGAGCCACGCCATCGGCATGAACGCACCGAACGCGAAAAGCAAGAACGCGAAAAAGTACAGCCTTTGTTCCCTATCGGTGTACGCCTTGACCATTGAAACTAAGTTTCCTAAGAGAGTTAACGCTTTAGCGACAGGCGTTCCGTCGACGAGAAGAATCGTCGTGAGCGTCGCGCCCTGCATCGAGAGATAGGTCGCGAAGAGCCCAGGAATGAGATAGTCCCCGAGGGAAATCCAAACCCCAGGTCCGGTCCGGAACTGTTGTTGTTGATAGCCGGACGCCTCTGGTGGCAAGATGTTCATTCGAAAAACGAAGAACGCAACGAGGAGCAACCAGAAAACGGTCAGCGGCCACCACGCAGACTTTTTTCCATTCAAAGAGAAGAGAAGCCACACGCCGGTGAGCAAAGCCGGAAGCGTCACCGACTGTTCGTAACTAGCGAACGCGCAAAGGAGCCCGACGAACGCGGCGATGAGCCACAGGTTTGCTTTCCCTGAAGGGAAACTTTGACGATGGCTTTTGGTCGCTGGCACGTCGGTGCTTGCCGGATCTGCTGGACGAACGACGGAGGTAACGCGCACATACCGCGCATAACTGGCAAGTGCGACGAGCGCAAAAAACGCCATGACCGACGCCGTCCTTCCAGGAAGCCAGTGGACGATTCTTGCGGAAAAATGTTCGATGGGCGACAACTGGCTCCCCAGAAACAGACACGTGAGGGCAGCAATGACGCACACGCCCAGCTTTTTTCTCCCCCCCCTGAGAACACCGAGCAGACAAAGGCCGGCCAACATTAAGAACAACGGTTTGGCCGGCTCACAAAAACCTGGATTCACGTGCCACACGGCGAACAGCAAAGTTGAAAGGCCGGTGAAGACGGGTGAGTCCGTCAACTCCCGCAAAAGCCAGAACAGCAAGAGCACGCAAGCGATGGCGATGAGCGCGCTCGTGATTCCATATCCAGAGCCGTCGTTTGCGTGGAGCGCGTTGTCAATCTCAAACGTCAGAGTCGGTAATGGGCGGTAGAAGTGGTTTTCGAGCGGCCAGTCCCCCGCAAACCAACTCAGGGGGTCATTGCGCGCTCTGACCGCATCGAGCAAGGCGACTGTATCGGAGTCCTGCAGTTGGGCCGGGCCCGTAGAGCGTGACGCAAAAATCCATCCGCAAAACACCAGGACCGGCAGGAACCAGACGAACCACCGCTGCACGAAAGTTGAATATACCGGCTCCCGGCGGGCCTATTGTCCGGAACTTTTAAACCACCTGGGCACTTAGTAGTCTAAGGAAGTAGGCTGTTGCCTAGAGGATTGACATGAAAAACACACTGACAAAGTTCGCCTTGCTCGCATCGATCGCCGCATTTGCCATCGCTTGGACCCACGAAGACGGGGTTGAAAAACTCATCGGAAAGCCGCTGGGCAAGATCGAGATGAAGACGCTCGAAGGCAAGTCGCTGACGAACAAGGACTTCAAGGACAAAGTCGTGCTCCTAGATTTTTGGGCCACGTGGTGCGGGCCGTGCGTGAAGGCTTCACCGATCATGGAAAAATTGCACAACGAGTTTCAGAAGAAGGGCCTCATGGTCATCGGTGCGAACGCGATCGAGGACGACAACACCGGCAAGGCGGCACAATCCTATCGCGACGAGCACAAGTACACGTACACTTTTACTTATGACAATGACAAGTTGGCGGAATCCTGGGGCATCAAAGGTATCCCGACTTTCGTGATCATCGGCAAAGACGGCGTGGTGACCAAGACGTTCACCGGGTTCGGTCCTACGGCTGAAAAAGAGATGCGCGCTGAGATCGCTAGGCTGCTCGCTAAATAGGACTGGGACCTTGGTCATTTACGGAACAATTGCAGGGTTTCCATCGTTGTAGCAGTCATTGCAACATGAGGCCATGATGATGGAAACTTTTACCAAGACTTTCGTTGCCGCGCTCGCCACGGTCTTGTCTCTTTTCAATTCGATCGACTCTCCGAAGGTCGCCGCGAAGAACACTGTTACTGAAAAGCCTAAGCCTCAGATCGAGCGCAAGGTGACTCCGGCTCTTCCCAAGCAGCCCGTCATGACGACTGTCTCATTCAAGTCGCCTGCTGCAAAGGGAGGCGCGTTCGTCGAGGTCAAAGTTCCCGAGATCAAAATCGAAATGTTCAATCCCAAGCATCCTGGCACGAGTGAGTTCTGGATTGGACCAGAGTTCGATTTTTCTTGGTGCTCCGATTCCCAAGGCGGCCTATGAAGCCTGCTGAGCCGCTTCTTGGCACAGTCTGAAAAGAATGTGCGCGTAGATGCGGCTCATTTTGTATAGGTGTTCGATTTTGAGCCTTTCATCGGTCTCGTGGGCCGGACCATCGCCAGGCCAACCGGTTCCAATACTCACTGTGTTCG
>CAYYZP010000218.1:0-2126 GCA_964476165.1 uncultured Fimbriimonadaceae bacterium | reverse complement strand
GAACGAGGTCGAGACTGTCCGCTTTTTATCTTGCGCGGAGCGCAAGAGCCCAGGAAGTTGCGAAGCGATCTCTGGCGCCCCCACCCACGTGCCGGTCGAATAAGTCACCATACTTGCCGCCGCAACGTTGCACTCTTGAATATTAAAGTGGCGGTCATAGATGATGATCGCGCTACCCACACTGTCGAACACGGCCTGCAACTTTTCCTCGCTCGCCATCGCCTGCTTTGTCCGCAATACAAAGTGTTCGACGAGCGTTGCGTTAGTCAGTGCGAGAGTAACGAGGGATGCGATCCCCGTCGCCGTGTTGAGGTCTTGGAACGAAAAAGCCGGCTCTTCTGGCCCGCGCGAAACGTTGAGCACGCCTGTGAGTTCGCCGACTGGATCAACGAGCGGCACGACCATCGACGAATTGATGGCGGCACGCCCCGAAGGCGCGAGATCTTGGAATCCAGGCTCATCCGCGAGGCTCCCGAGAATTCTTGGTGTGCGAGAGGACAACACCCGGCCCGCGATGCCTTGTCCAAGCACGATCTTTGCTCCTTCTGGCACCGTGGCGTGAGTGCCCGATTTTGAGCGAAGCATGAACGTCCCTGGTGAATTGAAGGGAAGAAAAAGCGTCGCCCCGTTCGCCGAATAATGGTCCGCGACCTTCGCCAACAACCGATCCAGGTAGCCGTCTATGTCGCCGTTGGCCAAGCCGGCAAGACTAAACAGGCTCCAGGGATCGGGCGTCAGCAGGTTCGGGGCGGCGCTCATTCAACCTATATTCTCGGTTGGATTCACGACCCCATCTAGGCTAAATTAGCCGTCTTTGATCTCAGTTCGCTGAATGTTAGGCGTCCAGGCCGGGTCAGCAAGGTAGGTCAGCGCGGCGATCTGGGAGGCGAAATAACTCAAAGCGTCGGCAAAGTCCGGAGCCGACATGTTTGCGCTCGGGCCCACCACGAGCGGCGCAACGGTCCCGGTACATCCAAACCTAACAAGTCTTGTCAGGGTTTGGCGCGTCTTTGGATCGCTGTTGAACTTCTCGATCACGCTCTTGTCAAGCGTATAGGGTCGAGGCGTGTATTGGAAGTACGGTTCGTACCGGTCGAACATTGCACCAAGTTCAGCAATGATCACGAAACGGGACGCAAGACCTCTTTCGTTCGTCGGCAATTGTGCGTTCGCCTTGGTCCCAATCGTTTTTGACAGGGCGACGTCGATCTTATTAATGACCGTATTGGCTTCTGCGACCGTGACTGGCCCGTTCTGTACTTGTGCGTTTGCACAAGCCGTCAATGCGAGGAACCCTAACGCCAAGTTCATCTTATACCGTCGTCACTGCCCCGCTGTCCTGGATCTGGTCGATGTGTTCGAGCGCTCGTCCAGTGCCAATGGCCACACAATGCATCGGATTGTCCGCGATGTGGATGGGAATGTCGGTGACTTTTTGCAGAAGCCGATCAAGCCCCCTCAAAAGTGCGCCCCCACCCGTGAGGTAGATTCCTCTTTCAATAATGTCGCTCGAAAGTTCCGGTGGCGTGATCTCGAGGACACCGCAAATCTTCTCCGCAATCAGACGTACTGGCTCCGCCAGCGCTTCCCTGATCTCCTCGCTACTGACCTCGACCGTTCGCGGGAGCCCTGCGACCATGTCGCGCCCCCTGATCGACATGGTCAACTCCGGTTCGAGAGGGAACGCCGAACCGATTTTGCACTTGACCTCTTCAGCCGTCGGGTCTCCGATCATCAGATTATATGAGGTCCTCAAGTGCCTGACGATCGCTTCGTCGAGTTTGTTCCCACCGATCCGAATGCTTTGAGAAAGCACGATACCGCCGAGACTGATGACTGCGATATCGGTCGTACCCCCACCGATGTTCACAATGAGGTTCCCGCCCGGAGTATCGATTGGAAGCCCTGCACCGATGGCGGCCGCATAAGGCTCTTCCAGCGTCATCGCCTTTCCAAAACCCGCATCGAGAGCTGCCTTAATAACAGCCCTGCGCTCGACGTTCGTTACACCGCTCGGCACACAGATGAGCACCGTCGGGGGAATCAACTGTGGTCCGGGGAGAACCTTCTTCCTAATCTCCGCGAGCATCTTGTACGTGATCGTGTAGTCCGCGATCACCCCGTCC
>CAYYZP010000217.1:0-6580 GCA_964476165.1 uncultured Fimbriimonadaceae bacterium | reverse complement strand
CCCGCGACGTACCCGGTACCCCCACCGGCCGTGAGTTTTCTTATCACGGCCAAGATCAGATCCTTCGCCACCACCCCCCTCTGAAACGTGCCCGAACACTCGATCCCTAGGCTCTTCGGCTTTTTTGGCGTTCGCAAAGTCTGCGTCGCCAAAACGTGCTCGACCTCCGTCGTCCCGATCCCAAACGCAAGCGCCCCAAACGCGCCGTGCGTCGAAGTGTGGCTGTCGCCGCACACGATTGTCAGACCAGGCAAAGTAATTCCGAGTTGCGGCCCGATCACGTGTACGATCCCTTGCCGTGAATCCAGATATCCAAACAGAGGCACTCCAAACTCCTCAGTGTTCTTCGCTAAAGCGACCAATTGCTGTCCAGCGACCGTGCTCGCGTCGATCTCTCGTCCGTCCGTCGGCACGTTGTGATCCACCGTCGCAAACGTCAAGTCAGGTCGCCGCACCTTGCGACCCAGAGCGCGCAGTCCGTCAAAAGCCTGCGGCGAAGTCACCTCGTGGACCAAGTGCCGGTCGATATAGAGCAGGCTCCCGCCGTCGGGGAGATCGGTGACGACGTGCTGGTCCCACACTTTGTCGAACAGGGTCTTCGGCATTTGCAACTATTCTACGCCGCGCATGGCCCTGCACCAAGCAATCAAGGGTCTAAACTGGATGCGTGGTCAAAGCGTTCCTGTGCTTCTTGATGTCCGTCGTGGCGGGCACGGCCATTGCGGTGGTGCTCGCATTGGGCATCGCCTCAGTCGGTGCGGCAATCGAGAAATCGAAGAAGGGGATGGACGTTTCCGTCGCCACCGACGTGATGGCGCTCAAGACCCCGATCGTGGTCTCCGCAGGCATCGGATTCGTCATCGGAGCGGGCGTGATCGTGTGGATGTTCTACGGTCAAAAACGGCCCGTCGTGGACCCTGACGAACCAGGCGAAACGAGCCGAACTAAGGTATAAATCCCCTTCACGTGGGGAGTTGCCCGAGCGGTCAATGGGAACAGACTGTAAATCTGTCGGCTGATGCCTACGCAGGTTCAAATCCTGCACTCCCCACCACGTCCTCGCCCTTGTAGCTCAGTGGTAGAGCACTTCTTTGGTAAAGAAGAGGTCACGAGTCCGATTCTCGTCAAGGGCTCCAGATTTTGAACCTAAATAGGCAGATTCTTACCGTCCGTCTCTCAGATAATTGAGAGACACAGACCCTCTCGTTTATGACGAGTGGGTCTGTTTTAAACGTCGGTGTCGTCGAACTGGAGCCAGATCTACTGGTTTCTCACGCGTCACTGGCCCACGTACTTCTTTGGATCGGCGATGAAGTCTGCCTTCTCCGACTCGTTGCAAAACACGTACGTCTTGCCATTGTAGTTGAGCGTCTCCTTGACGTCTTCCTCTTCGCCGACTTTGCCGTCGCGGACGCTGCAGACGACGCAGATTCCCTTGTCGCCGACCTTCTTGCTGCCCTGGTCGTAGGCGTATGCGGCCGTTTGAGCAGCGCCGCCGGATGTAGCGGGAGTCTGGGTGTCATTTCCGGCGGCGTCCTCCTTTGGGGTGCAGCCTGCGATGAGAATTGCGGCGAACGCCGCGATGATTGTGATGTTCTTCATGGTCTTATTTTGTCCTACTTGATGGGTCCTGCCCGCTTACCGGCGCAAGGGTCTGAGGCAGTTCCCCGCTTTCGTTGTTGTCTGCCTGTCCTGGATGAGGCCGATTAGGTCGCCCAGCCACCAGCACGTAGAGAGCTGGCAAGACGAGCAGCGTGAGGATCGTCGAGGTGACAAGGCCACCAATGACGACTGTGGCCAACGGCTTCTGCACTTCTGCGCCTGTGCCCGTCGAGAGCGCCATAGGTAAAAACCCGATCGATGCCACGGTCGCAGTCATGAGGACCGGCCTCAGCCGCGTGTGGCAGCCTTCAAGGACCGCCTCTCGAACCGGCAGTCCGCTCTTTCGAAGCTGGTTGACGAAGGTGACGAGCACGACTCCGTTCAGTACGGCCACGCCGAAGAGCGCGATAAAGCCGACGCCTGCGGAAATCGAGAAAGGCATCCCTCGAAAGTAAAGGGCCAGGATGCCGCCTGTGACCGCGAACGGCACGCCCGTGAAGACGAGCGCGGCATATTTGAGCGAGTCGAACGCGATGAAGAGGAGGAAGAAGATGACTGCAAACGTGATCGGCACCACCACAGCGAGCCTTGCCTGCGCTGACTGGAGGTGCTCGTACTGACCGCCCCATTCGACACGGTATCCCGCTGGCAGGCGCACGCCCGCTTCAATCTTCCCTTTTGCCTCTTCAACGAATCCGCCGAGGTCGCGTCCACGGACGTTCGCCTGGATAACGACCCTTCGTTGCCCATCCTCTCTGCTGATCTGGAGCGGGCCCTCAAGGCTCTCGATGTCTGCAAGAAGGGAAAGCGGAACGCGCTGCCCGTTCGGGCCCTCGACCGAAAGCGATGCAATCGTGGCCGGGTTTTTGCGAAACCGATCGTCAAAGCGCACGACGATGTCATAGCGCTGTGCGCCTTCGACGACTTCCCCAACTTGGGTTCCACCTATAGCGGTCTCGAGCAGCCGGTTGACGTCTGAGACATTAATCCCATAGCGAGCGATGTCGGCCCTTCGGATGCGAATCTGCAATACCGGCAGTCCTCCAGTGGCTTCGACCATCACGTCCTGGCCACCAGGCACTCTCCGCATGATCGCTGCAACCTCGACGGCCTTTTGCTGGAGGACCGCCATGTCCGGCCCGAAGAGCTTCACGCCGACTTCAGAGCGGACACCCACCCCTTCGGACATCTCGATCATTCGCATCTCAATAGGCTGTGTGAACGAGACCTTCATGCCAGGAATGTTCGCAAGCGCGGCCTCCATCTTTGTGATCAGTTCTGCCTTCGTCCGAGCCTCCTTCCATTGAGACCTAGGCGTAAGCGGCAGGAACAAATCGTGCTGCGAGAGCAACATTGGATCGGTCGCAACGTCCGGACGACCGATGCGAGTCGCGGCTGTCTTCACTTCGTCCGGGAACTTAGTGAGCAAGACCTTCTCGGCAAGGGTCGCACGCTCGATCGCCGTTTCCACGGAGATACCGGGCAAGTATCCGGGGCTAACCGAAATCGCCCCTTCGTCGAGCTTTGGAATGAAGACCGAGCCGAGCAGCGGCAAGATAAAAAGCGTGCCCACGAAGAAGGCGACGGCTCCGACTACCACCCAAACACGCCGGTTGATCACCCACTGCACGGTTGAAACGTACTTTCGCTGAAGCCACTCGACGACCGGGTTCTCTCGATAGTGTCTGGAGCGCAGCGAATAGGCGCACAGAGCAGGAATGAGCGTTGCGGAAAGGATCAACGCACCGACGAGGGCGAATATTACCGTGAGCGCCATCGGCCGGAACATCTTCCCTTCGACTCCGGTAAGGCTCAGCACAGGAAAGTACGCGGCCATGATGATCGCCATGCCGAACATGCTCGGCTTGAGCACTTCGACCGTCGCGTCGTAGATCGACTGCCGTCGTCCGTCCTCGGTAGCTTGCCCGCTTGCTGACACTGCCTGTGAAGCGCGACGTCTCACGATGTTCTCGACGATGATGACCCCGCCGTCCACGATCAGTCCAAAGTCGATCGCGCCGAGGCTCATCAAGTTTGCCGAGACTCCAAAGTAGTTCATCCCGACGATGGCGAACAGCATCGCAAGCGGAATCATCGAGCTGACGATCAGCCCTGCTCTGAACTGGAGCAGAAAAAGGAACAGGATAAGCACGACGAGAACCCCACCTTCGAAGAGGTTGGTGCCAGCCGTCTTCAAGGTGTCGTTGACCAGTGTCGTGCGATCCATGAAGCCGACAAGCGTGATCCCTGGCGGCATCTCCTTCTGGACCTCCGCAACCCGCTCCTTCACGCGCATCGTCGCAGTCCTCGTGTTCTCGCCCATCAACATGACGGCGATCGCCGCCACTGCCTCACCCTTCCCGTCCTTTGTGATCGTTCCTTGGCGGATGGCAGCCCCAAGCTCGATCCGCGCTACGTCTCGAACGAGCACAGGGACTCCGTTCTCCGAAGTCAGTACGATCTCCCCAATGTCGTCCAACGACTCCACGACCCCAATCCCTTGGACGATCTGCTGTTCGTCCTCCTTTCGAATGAAGGCACCGCCTGCGTTGCGGTTGTTGTCTTCGAGGGCCTTCAAGACCTGTTCGAGGGTCAGCCCGTGGGAGCGCAGCTTCTCGGGATCGGCCAATACCTGATACTGCTTGACGTGCCCGCCGTACGTGTTGACCTCGATGATTCCTGGCACCGTTCGCAGCCTCGGCTTGACCTGCCAGTCAAGGATCGAGCGCCTCTCCATGAGCGAAAAGTCACCGCCCTCGACGAACACGTAGTAGATCTCACCGAGCCCTGTCGCGATCGGGGCCATCATCGGTGATTCGACGCCAGGAGGCAGCGCCTCCGCCGCCTCCGCCAGGCGTTCCGTCACCTGTTGCCTTGCCCTGTAAATCTCGACGCCGTCCTCGAAGACCACAACGATCTGCGAGAGGCCGAACTGAGAGATCGAACGCATTCCGGTTGCACCCGGTATCCCAGAGAGCACTGCTTCCAGCGGTTGTGTAATCTGCAGTTCGATCTCTTGCGGCCCGAGAGCGGGTGCGGCGGTGTTCACCATGACCTGCTTCGCTGAGATGTCAGGCACGGCGTCGATCGGAAGCACAATCGCCGAGAACACCCCCGCGACCACGAGCGCGACCATCGCCAGAACGACGAACAGCCGGTTTTCAATCGACCAGTAAACGATCCTGTTCAGCATCGCCTATCCACCCGCCGGGGCGCAGCACCCGTCAGAGAGCGAGCTCTTGAGGGCTTCCGACTTCAGGAAGAACGTGCCGCTAACGGCGATCCTCTCCCCGGGCTTAAGTCCGTCGCTTATCTCACGCCATCCGTCACCTTCGACACCGAGGACCACATGGCGCACCTCGAACGCGCCTGGCTTGTCGCCGATGGAGACGTATACCGTCGGCCTGCCCGTATGCTCTTGTAGTGCCCCGATCGGCACGACAACGCGCTCCTTGCGCACGTCCGTAACGACAAACCCACTGACGAACGAACCTGGCTTGAGCAGATCGCCTGGATTTTCCAGTGTCGTGCGGACATAGACGGCGCGCGTCGTTTCGTCTGCCGACGAACCCACCGAAAGCACGGTTCCTCTGAAGACCTTGTCGGGCGTCGATTCCGAAGTCAGCTCGACCGAATCGCCGATACGGACGCTTCCAAGGTCGCCAGGAGCGACGGCAAGTTGCGCCCAGACTCGGTCGAGGTTCACGACCGTGAAGGCGGCGTGCTCGGGATCGATGGTCTCGCCGAGAGTCGCTGAGCGGTCCTGGACCTTGCCGGAGATCGGAGAGGTCAGTGCCACTCTGTTCCCGCTGCCTGGAGATCCACCGAGCAGGTGAACCGCATCGGCAGCACCACCAAGCTCGACCTCTGCCTGCCGCAGGGAGGATTCTGCCTCCACGACTTCCTTGCTCGTCAAAAACCCTCCTTCGAACACCTTCTCCTCGCGTTCGAGGGCTTTGCGCGCGATCTCGGTGCGCCGCTTCGATTGGTCTAGTGCTCCCTCGATCGCTGCAACGCGCGTCTTGCCGCCTTTGATCCGCGACTCGCCTTGCGACACGTCAGACTGCGCGACTTCTACGTCCGCGATCGCCTTCTTGTGGTCGGCTTGGATCCGTTCAAGGTCTTGCTTGGAGATCAGCCCTTCCTTGTAGAGCGACTCTGCCCGGTCAAGCCTCGCCTTAGCGACTTCGAGCTCCGTCTTCGCCTGGTTCACCCGGCTGCGCAAGCTCTGAAGTTCGCTCTCCGCCTCAGCGAGTGCCGTCGTCTCTTCAGCGAGGTCGCGCTCAGTCTCGTGCTGGGCCTGCTCCGCCTCGGACAGTTTCGTTCGCGCCTCCTCGACGCTCGGTCCGCCGAACTGTCCAAGCCCCGCAAGTCGGCGCTGACGGTCGAGGTTGCCCTTCGCAGCAGAGTGTCGCGACTGAGCCTGCCGGTACGCCGACTGGGCTTCGGCCAGCTCTTTGCTCTCGAGCAACGCCAAAGTCTGTCCTGGCCGGACGTCTTCTCCGACGCCGACCAGCAGCTTTACGACCTTCCCCGCCACAGGAGGCGTGATCTTTACGAGCTGGTCGCCGCCTGCCTGGACGTTGCCGCTCACGGCGAGTTTCTCCGAGACGAGCTTGGCCTCTGCCAATGAAACTGTGATCTCCGCGAGTTGTAGCGCTTCTTCCGTTACCTGCAGGTCTCCCACTTTCCCCGCCTCGCCTTCAGCCACCGTCAGACCCTCGGCTCTCGTTTCGGTTGTCACACTTGGCGCAGAGCGGAACAGTTGGGAGGCGTAATACCCTGCAACGGCGACGGCGACTACAGCCCCAACCGTAAGCCACGGTGACCTGCGGACTCGAATCGTTTCAGTACTCATTGATGTTTCTCCTGCGGTTTCGATATCTCTTGAGGAACGCCAGCGGGAAGCGCACCTGTTGCGCGCTCAAGCTCTGCACGCGCACGCGCGTGAGATGCGAGCGCATCGATGTACTCGTTC
>CAYYZP010000216.1:0-1859 GCA_964476165.1 uncultured Fimbriimonadaceae bacterium | reverse complement strand
GCGCCAGGAGCCGCCCAAACTTTTGAAGGGCGTCAAGGATCGCTGATGCGCTGCGCGCCTGGTCGGTCGACGGAGAAGACTCGTAGACCGACTGGAAACCAATCGCTGCACGGGCGTTGAGAAAGATGAAAAGAGTGCTGGCAAGTGCGCCGATCGACCAGAGCGCGACCTTGGCTTTCAGCGACTTGACGAACACCTCGGGCTGCTGTGCGTCGTGGACGAACCATAGCCAATCTGTATAGGTCTTGAGCGCGTTGTTGCCGAAAACGATGACAAGAAGGATGATGGCCAAGACGATCATCCACCTTCTAAAGGCCCTCGACTGTGCCGCCGTAAACCCTGTCCCTACGTTGCCTGAATCCATGTGCACTCTCAGTGTGGCCCAAAACGGATCCTCCCTCTCCGCGAATGCAACTTGGCGCGATGAGGAGGGTGGGGTGTGGAGGTATGCCTATGCCTCAGGACGCGCATGTCGCCGACCATAGATTGGGAAAATCCCCGTCCTGAGGCTCCTCTTTCGCATGCAGGGCGCCCGAAAAGCCTCAGGACGTGGCGAAGCGTTGTTGGCGGCAGTGCTCAAGCGCGTCCTGAGGCATAAACAAGCAGAAGTCGAAATCCCTTTCGCAGACAAGTG
Source organism: uncultured Fimbriimonadaceae bacterium (assembly GCA_964476165.1). Taxonomy (GTDB): domain Bacteria; phylum Armatimonadota; class Fimbriimonadia; order Fimbriimonadales; family Fimbriimonadaceae; genus JADFMN01. The sequence goes on along the minus strand of CAYYZP010000216.1, from coordinate 1,225 downwards.
ATCACTCACTTGTGCCGAAACCTTCTTACTCGACCGGGACGGTCGAGCCACACATGGGTGTCCCACATTCATCATTCTACAATCATCACTCCCCAATGCGCTGCTGCACTTCGGGTGGGGGACGGCGGCTTTCGAGCGAGAGGATGAGTTCGTTCTGTCGATCCTTCATCGCGACAATCTCAGACTGCAACTGATCGATGCGCGCAACCAAGTGCGCCGTCTGATCGCTGTACGCGCCGCGATTGAGGAGTTCAGCCATGTGCCTCTGGTGCCTGGCCATGATCGCAACGATCGGTAACACGACCACTAGGCCAAATCCTATGACGAACGGTGCAATATCCTCGATCGGCATATGTCTCAAATATATTACGCGCGAAGGAGTTCGTTGGTTGCTTCAAATGTGGGACGTGTAATGACTGGCCCGGGCGAAGGGACTCGAACCCCCGACACCCAGTTCCGAAGACTGGTGCTCTATCCACTGAGCTACGCCCGGGAACCTTTAGAGTACCCAAGGACAATCAAAAGTGCCGGGAAACGACTACTCGGGCGAGTTCTTCACAATCGAAGCCAAGCGGCGCAGTTCTTTGCTTAGCCCCGCGGCGCGCAATGGCTCGACTTTTGAAAGAATCTCCGCGACCTTGTCCTTCGACATGAATGAGAGCACCAGAGCGAGTTCCTTCTCGTCGAACGATTCAACAATCGGCAGCAGGCTCTTCGTCTCGATCGCGCCCCAATACTTTGCGAGTTCCCTCGCGCCCTTCTCAGTGTCGGACTTCACACTCTTGTCCTCAACCGCCTTCGCAACAACTAGTTCTTCAATAGGAGCAAGGACTTCTTCAATCAGTGCCGCTTCCACAATTGGCTCGAGTTCCTTCCCTTCGCCATACATGGCGTCGGCCTTTGCGACGGCCTTCTTCGGCGTCAATCCAGGAATATTGATAATTCCCATGAATCCGGCGCCCAGCACGCCACCGACCAAAAGAATTGGCGCGACAATCAACAATGGCTTCACGATCTATCCTCCGATTGCATGACTTGTCTTATTGCGGCAGAACGCGCTAACACGTCGCGCACGTAGCCCGCGCTCTCTTCCGGCACCCCCCCCACCTGCTTGACCGTGCCCGGACCAGCGTTGTACGCGGCGAGCGCCGTTTGCACGTCACCCTTGTACTGACGGACGAGTTGTGCCAAATAGCGCGCGCCCGCGTTCAAGTTTTGGATCGGA
>CAYYZP010000215.1:0-5605 GCA_964476165.1 uncultured Fimbriimonadaceae bacterium | reverse complement strand
TGCGCACGCGGAACGGACGAGGGCTTTGCCCGTCCTAATGGCCTAGTTGTTCGTGCTTGTCGTAACGCGCGGCGTTGACATTACGATAAGGTGTCAAGCACTCCGCGTTGTGGGGTCGAGGCAATTATGTTAGCAACAGTTCTATCAGCCGCCATGGTGGCGAGCACCCCAGCGGTCGAACCTACCAAGTTCGCGCACACTTTTGTCAAAGACGAGTCCACCGCGCTCGTGGCCAATGTAATTGGAGACTTGGGCGGGAGCGAACTCAAGATCGACTTTGAGTTCAACCTTAAAACGAACGAACTTACGGACGGTGGTGCAAAGGTAGCGATCGAGTTTACAAAGACTTCGGCCACGATGGACGGAAACGACCTTCCATCGGACGATGAGACCTCGCTCAATGTCGAACTTAACAAGTTTGGTGCGCCAAAAGAACTCGTGATGGAGGGCTTTCGGACGGTCGCGTACATTGCGCTTTTGACACGCTACTTGCCAGGAACCTCACTGGATATTGCGCAGACCTACACTATCAATGAAAAGAGCGACAGTTTCACTTATACTGCAAAGGGAACGTACACTGAAGACCGGGCGATCGAAGGCAAAACCTATGCAGTGCTGACGTCCAAAGGCGAGTTCGCACCAGGTGACCAAGAAGAAGGAACGATCGACGTGACGGTGCTCGTGGACAAGGCGACGGGGAAGATCTTTACTACTGACGCCGTTTTGGGAACTCCAGATGGGGAGATCAAGATGTCGGTCAAGTCCAAGGCGTAGCGATTGTTGTGGTGCGGGCGTCCCGCCTGCACTCCGGTCTGTATGCTTTGACTCTTATCCCTCAATCCCCTCAAGGATTGAGGGTTCCTGTTCCATCTACCCTCCTCCGCGAACGGCTCCTTCGACAGGGCTCAGGATGACGTTCGCTGGGGAGGGGTGGGGTGGGGTCATTTACGCCAAGCAAACTCGCCGTTTTCGACCGACCAGTCGTTGCCAAATATGCCGGCGACTTCGATCGCTTTGGTTCCTTCGCGGTGGATCGATGACCGGAAGACGAGCAGGTCGGGATAATGAACGCCTGAGACCAAATAGGGCATCGTGTTCGTCGCTCTCATGCCTGCCATTCCGGTGCCACCGACGATTGCGAACGACTGTGGCTCGAAGTCAGACGCACGAGACCGTTCTCCAAAGTAGGGTATCGGGCGAATCATCAGAATCGAAATGTCTTCGCCTTTCAACGTGCGATCTTTAACTGTCATTGATCCCCGTTTAACGTGAATCGGTGAATTGGAGAGTAAATGTTTCGCAAGTGCGTTGGAGGTTTCGTTTCCATAGATGATTAGATTCGTCGTACGGCGGAAAGCATTGCGTCTTGTGCAGTCAGTGTCTGCAGCGATTTCTGCATAGCCGTTTCCGCGGTACCACCAAGTTTCGGAGTCGTAGCGCGCTTTAGAGTACGACCATGCGTTCTCTTCTGCTGTTCCTGTCGTTCCGTAGACGAGAACGAATCGGTTGTTGAACACCGCTTTGAATGGCCCACCGTTTTCCGGGCTCTTTTCTGTCATAGAGAACGGTGGGACGGACCGCCATGCGCCCGATTCGAACTGAAAGTGGGCCTTTCCTTTGATCGGTGTGATTTCCTTGATCTCAGTGCCGTCAATTTTTGCTTCGATCGGTGATTGGGATTCCGCGAGCTGTGACTTTTCGAGATCGAGAATCATGCGCGAGACATTGGTGGTCGCAACGTCGAACTGTCGCGTTCCGGTGGGGTTCGATGCGGCGATGCTCGAAGTCAAAAATGGTGCAATTTGGGAATAGATGGTCGCCCAGTGGCACGTCGCGCTCACCTGCGGGCAGACGGTTGAGAACTTGAAACTGCGCACGTCCTTAGACAGTCGCCGCCGATGACGGTCGAAGAACTCGAACATCGGGCCATAGTCCACGCAGTCGGCGCCGGGCTCGGGAGTCGAGTCGTACCAGTGTCCCCCACCCGGCTGGTCGTGAAAGTCTACGTCGCGGTGGAACGCGCTCAACTTTTCGCGCATGTCGCGCGCCTGCTGTAGCGGCACCGTGTCGTCCGCGTCGCCGTGCAAGACATAAACTCCGAACGCTGAGTAATTGTCGATGATTTTGAGCGGATCGCTCGGACTGGAGACGCGCAACAACACCTGCTCGATCGGATCGGGGTTATCAAACGCGACCGCTCCGCCATAAGACCAAAAATTGATCCATCCCGCCGCTGGCCCGATCGCCCCCCACTGGTCGGGGTGCGTCGCGCCGAGGTACCACGCGCCGTGCCCGCCCATCGAGTGGCCCGTGAGATAAATCCGGTCTTCGCGGGGTTTGTAAATGCGCTTTGCATCGGCAAGGGCTTCGAGCGCGTCGAGGCGACCCCAATCTTCCCAGTCGAACCCGTAAGGTCTGCGGTTGGTGGGGGCAACGAGGGTCGCCCAACTTTTTTGGCCATACGCGCCAGCCTGCCCTGTTGCCTCGACTCCCGCGCCATGGACGCTCAAGACCAAGGCGTCTGCCGTTGCTAAGTTCTCTTTGAACGGCGGTTGCACGGCGTAATATTGCACGCTCCCATCGATTTTGCTGACGAACGTCCGCTTGTGCTGGTGGTACGGCTGTTTGACGGCCAGGTCGAACGTTACTGGCTGTCCTGTGCTTACCCCCACCTTGTCCGCGAGGGACAAGGAAAGCACGGCGAGGTCGTCCGGGAGGCCGACCCTCCATTTGAAATGGAACGGAACCTTTATCGACGAAAGGGGCGGCAGATCGGGCAGGCGGTTCGCAAACGGAATATCGCTCCCGACTCGCGCACTCAACACGAAGCCTTGCATGGTCAATGGTGTGGCGTTTGTGACGACGACGGCCCCCACCTGGTCGCCGCTTTCACCGACGATCAGGTCCGGAAGGGTCGAATCTCGAGCCTCGATAAACACGCCAGACTCTATGGCGACCAATTGGAACCTCAATCTGCCCCGGCCTACGCTGAAAAGAAACGTGTTCAGTCCCTTCTTGATCGCCACCGGCACACGGACGCTTCCATAGGAATACGGGTCGCCGCAGCGGGGCTCGCCGTTCACGTACACATAGGAATGTCCGGCGGCGTCTAGGGCCATGACACGCTCGACATGAGAATCAAAGGAGAAGAAGGCGAAGCCGCCAGAAAAGTCCTCGGACGAAAACCACCCGTCCTCACCCACTTTGAGTGTTCGCCACTTTTTCACTTCGCCGGTCGTCGATGCGACCTCTTCTGACTCCTTTGGAGACTCGAACCGTCCGTGGACGATCTTGTCAAGGAGGGCGTTCGTTGGGACTGGAATTCGCCCCCCCACCCCTAGCGGCCCGATCGTCAAAGCTTGATGAAAAGTGACCGGCTGAGTTGCTTGACCAGCGAGAATGGCGACGAGAAGGCAAAGTGCGGTCATTTTTGTAGTGCCATTCTTACCCGAACTTTGAAATTTTCATGCAAAAAACGAAACAAACCGGGCCCGTTCGGGGTTGAATCTACGTAGCACTTCAAACCGAACGATCCGAGGCTGAAACGAAGTCGAACAAACCGGGGGGGTGAAGTAGAATGCAGACTCTTACAATGGACCAATCATCGCGGCTGTTGGACGCCGTCCACTTGGCTACAAGGAAACTTGCGAGCCTGGACGACCTCGACGTCGTGCTCCAGGAGGTTCTCCAAATCTGCGTCGAAGCGGTGGGTGCAGAGGGCGGCACGGTCTATATCCATGACCCGGCCACCCACACGATCCAGTTTCGGTACGTGATCCCCGGAGAGGCCGCCAAAGGCATCCAAATGTGGGAGTTGGCGGACGACTTCGGTGTAGCCGGAAAGGTGTTTCAATCAGGCAAACTCGAGATTACAAACGCCCCTCCGGCAAACGATAACATCCATAAGGAGATCAGACAGAAGACAGGCATCCGGGTCCGCACTATGATCACGGTTCCGCTTCAGATCGCGGATCTTCCGCCCGTCGGCGTCGTCCAACTGATCAACAAGTCAGAGGGTCTTTTTACGGAGCAAGACGCCATGGTCCTGGATACGGTCTCGGACGTTTCTACTCTGGCGATCATGCACAGCCGACTCATGGAACAAAGCGCGCAGGTGGCGTCTCTCCGTGGTATGGGGCGCGCCGCACACGACCTATCGAACAAGGCAGGCGCACTGATGACCGTGCTACCGGAGTTCGAGCAGACGATGAAGAACCTCAGAACGAGCCTTACGGATGCCCCCACCCGCGCCGAGACGCTAGTCTATATCAACGAACTCGAGAAAAGTTACAGCGAGTTCATTCAGCCGTATACCGAGCGCGTTTACCGTTTTGCGCGTCTCGTCAACGACCTTGCTGCTGGGAAACCGCTCGAACCGAAGAAGAAGTTACAGTCGTTTCCGCGCGTCGTGCACAACGGTATCCAGTATATGGAATCGCAGGCGCGGCGCTCCAACGTGCTCATTAGGTTTGACCTCCAGGAAAACGTTCCGGAGTTTGAGTTCGACGACCTCTATATCGCCCGCATTGCGGAAAATTTGGTCGGCAACGCGATCAAGGCGGTCGCTGAGATGATCCCCGATGAATGGCTTAATGCCCACGCCAATGATTTGGACGCGACTTTTTCAGACGTCGTGGTCAAAACCCGCTATGCAAAAGGAGCACACACGCTGGAGGTCTCGGACAAGGGTCCTGGCATGTACCCGGCGCATATCCGGCGCATCCTTCGAGGCGAGGCGCGTTCCGAATGGGGGAAGGCCTCAGGGAGCGGGCTTGGGACTAAGATCGTGATCGAACTCGCCGCAACGCACGGGGGCCGGGTCGCCATCGACAGCGCGCTCGGGTACGGCACGACTTTTCGGGTCACGATCCCTGAGAAGATGCCTTAATCTATAGGTTCGAGACGGTCCACCCGCACGACGATCGCGGTAGCGTTGTCGCTGCCCCCACCCGCCAGCGCCGAACCGACGATGTTCCACGCCGCTTCTGCCGGGCCGAGCGACGAGAGCGCAGACTTGATTCCATCATCCGACACATGGTTCGTCACTCCGTCAGAGCAGAGAAGGTAGCGGTCGCCTTGCATTGAATCGAAAGTGAACACGTCGCAGTTGATGTCTGGTTCCGTACCCACTGCGCGTGTTAGGACGTGCTTGTAGGGATGAACTTCGGCCTGTTCGCGTGGCATCATTCCCGCTTTGACCGTCTCTTCGACCCACGTGTGGTCGGTCGTCAACGGGTACAACACGTCGCCGCGCAACCGATAGACTCGCGAGTCCCCCACCTGGACGACGATCGTTTTTTCTTGCACGAGCAACAGCACGCTCATCGTCGTACCCATCCCTTTGCGGCTCGGCACGGCCCGCGCCACATCGAGTACGAAACGGTTTGCGGCTTGCACCGCGGAGCGAGCCGCTTCGGCCGGATCCTCTGTCGGATGGTTGCGATAGACGTCAAGGAAAGTCTTTGTCGCGAGTTCACTGGCGATCTGACCCGCTTCATGACCGCCCATGCCGTCGCACACGACGAAAATGAGGCCGCGGGCGGCGGTCTCCTCATCGGTCGAAGGTACGAAGAACTCGTACTTGTCCTCGTTGTTGTCGCGCACG
>CAYYZP010000214.1:0-1895 GCA_964476165.1 uncultured Fimbriimonadaceae bacterium | reverse complement strand
ATCGCAAGCACGTCGGTCTGGTCGAACACGAGCGTTACCTTTGATTGGGCAAAATCTTCGCCAGCCGGCGCCTTAGGAGAAGGTGCGACCGTCGACTTATACGAGACTTCGGAGGCAGAAGTCTTCATCTTGGTCTTTGTTGTGCCGACTGGAGTTTTCTCTTTAGGAATGGCGAGCGTTCGCATCGCGTCCTCGATTGTCAGCGTCGATTCAGAAGCCGTCGACTTCCAATCGCCGATGCGCACAAACCATGTGCCGTCTTTCTGTGTCAAAGATGGTTTCGTGCCCTTCGCCGTTTTGACGAGCACACGGGCTGTTGGTGGGTTAGCGCTGAAGTTCACATAGCGGACGTACTCGACGCCCGCCTTGCGAATGCTCACAGTACTGGGCTTTGTCGTCAAAGTCGCCTTGAACTCGACGACGAAACCTGTTCCGCCGAGGACCCAATAGGTCTTCGGAGTCTCAAGGTTTTCACCGGTGATCGAGATCTGGACGGCTTCGCCGACGGTCGACGATTTGATGCTTGTTATCTTGGACTGTGGCGTCGCCAAGGCCATGGTGGCCAAGGCGAACGCGAGCCCTGCTGTAATCGGTTTTGTTTTCACTAGTTGCCTCCTCGCAATTCCAAGTGCCTCAATTTACCTCGGTGTCTCAAGGTCACCTGCTTGTCTGTGATTTCTTCAACTAACGTTGAATCTGATTTCCCTACTTTCTCTCCTACTTCCGCCAACTCAAATTGGCCGTCTTCAGTCTGAAAGACCGCGACGGTCCGACGCCCGATGACGACTCCCAATAGGCCAAAGTCGCTGTCTACAGCCTTGATCGACTCACCTTGGCCGAGGTCGAACGGGTTGACCGCCGTGATTCGGGATTGCTCGTCGAACTCCGACCTTGGTCGGCTAGCGACGCGGTCGACGGGCGGTAGGACCTGCTCGACGTGCTGCTTCGGCTCCTCGACCATGACTGCTTGTGGTGCAAACGGATCGCGCGGATCGCTTTGAGGACCCATCATGAGTTGATTGAGCGCCCGTTGTGTCGGATCGATCTCATAGACTGCAACGAGATTGGGCTCGAGTTTCTCCACCGGCTTTTCATCGTCTTCTGCGACGACTGCCGGCTTTGACTTGGGCCCCATGAACTGGAACGCGCCAACCGCGCATACCAGCAATGCAAGGACGCCAAGAACTAAGAACTGTTTCTTTTCTTTTGACATCAGTTTGCTCCTCCGTTTGATTCGATTGTTTGTGCAGACATCTCTTCAGGATGGCTCCGCACAAAAGACGTGTGTATGTCGCTCGGTTCTGCCCGAACGATCATCTGCTCGGGATGACTGCGGACAATCGTTAGTCCACTGTCCCCCACCGTCAGTTGCTCTGGGTGACTGCGGACATTCATCGTTTCTTCTTGCCGAATTGTTCGAGCCATGACTTGTTCAGGATGGCTGCGCTTATAGTTCGTGTGACCTTTCGTAGCGATCGCGTTCTGCGGTGCTGGCGTCTCGCTGCCTGTTATGGCAGGCGCGCCGTTCTCTATCGGAGCACCCTGGTTCAACGGTACAAGGGGCTCCTTTGTTCCGGTCGCGTCGCCAGCCTTGAACGGGAACACGTACGCCACAAGGTTGACGACAGCCTCCAGTTTGCGGGCCTCGCCACCACTCAAGTCCTTTTGGGGCGACAAGTTGATCGTCTTGACGGCAACGACCTTGGGGAACGTCTTGAGAGCGTCAAGAAAACTCTTGACGTCTTCGAAGTTGCCTCGGCCCTTGATCTCGATCTCGATCTCCTCATAGTCTTTGCTCTTTGCCTGGAGGCTTCCCTCGTCGGTCGCGTTCGTCATTCTGAGTGCGCGAGGCACGGGACGGACGCCTGTGACGTCGATCGCATAGAACTTTCCGA
>CAYYZP010000213.1:0-4753 GCA_964476165.1 uncultured Fimbriimonadaceae bacterium | reverse complement strand
GCTCCAGATCGTCGTAGAGGGCTAGACCGCGCTCTTCTGCCATCGCGCGCAGCATCCGCTCATAGCGGTCCACGTTCGAAGGCTCACTGCCGCTAAAACCCCTCGCAGGCGAGGCGATCAGAGTACACACCATCTGCGCCCCCCCCAGGGCCAATAGAGTGCCAAGCACCGAGTGCCATGCGTCTTCGCAGATCAATACACCGATGCGGCCAAAACGAGTGTCAAAGAGCCCCAGCGAAGTCCCTCGCGCGACGTACCTGTCTTCGTCGAACACCGCATAGGTCGGCAAAAAAAACTTCCGATAGACCCCCACCAAAGAAGCGCCCCCACCGGAAAACGAAATGTACCCGGCGCTGTTATAGGGCTGTCCGCTCGACTTTTCATAAAACCCGACGATCACGTCAGCCTCTACCCCCACCATACGCTTCGCAAGTTGATCTCGCAATGAATCGGGAGCGAGTGCGTTTTCGTTGACTCCTCCTTGGATGTAATAGCCGCTCACCGCCGCTTCGGGAAACACGACGAGATCGGCTCCTTCCGACGAAACCGCCTGCCGCACCGACTCAGCGATCCGGTCGAGGTTCTGGCTGACCTTGCCCATGTCTGGCCGGAACTGCACGCAGGCGAGTCGAAAGCCCATTGATTGGAGTCTACCTAGCGACGCTTTCGGGCTTTCGGACGACCAATCCGGGCACGGAAGGATCGACGAGTCCCAGGCGCGATGTCACAAGTCCGGCGGGCGAATCTTCCTTCGGTGTGGTCGATGTGACGACGCAAAGTTTTTCTCGGGCGCGCGTCATCCCCACGTAAAGCACACGAAGACTTTCCTCGCGCTCAGAATTGAGGTGCCCTTCGCGGAAAAGTTTCCAGACCGACGTGTCCTTGTCGTCGAACTTCGTGACGACGATCCCCATGCGCGGATCAACCACCACCTCGCGCAAAAGATGCGTGAACGGCCTGTGCATTTCGGGGAGCACGACGACATCGAACTCCAACCCTTTTGCGCGATGGATAGTCATGAGCGTCACCGCGTCTGCGTCGTCGTCGATACTCGCCGCATCCCCCTCCCTGTGCCGCAGTTCTTGGATCTGCCTGATCCTTTCGGCGAACTGGGTCGGACGCATGAGCGGCTCTTCCGTCGCCAACACAAACAACTTTCGGATGTTCGCCAGCGTCTGCTCTGCGTTTGGTTGAGTGGCGACGTTGCGCAGGTAGTCGGTTTTTTTGAACAGTTCCGATAGAGTCTCCCAAGCCGGCAACCGGTCGCAGACGGACGCGAGCGGGACAAACCATGCGAGAAAGTCTTCGATCTTTCTTTGGTCTTCCTCTATGGGGGGGGCGAAGCCCTGGAGCGCGGCGAGCACCGGGCTCTCCTTCGCCAACAGCACAAGAGAATCCAGACTAAGACCGATGAAGGGGCTGCCCAGCAGCGCGATCAGCTGGAACTCGGCGAGCGGGTTCGTCAGGCACTCGAGCGCGTTGGCGATATCACGGACCTCGATTCGCGTATAGAACTTCTCCGCCCCCCCCACGATCCTTGTGTCGATGCCGCGCACTCTTAGCTGCTCTGCTATCTCCGGCATTCCGTTGTTGTTGCGCGTTAAAACGGCGATCGATCCGGGCTTTGTGCCGTCTCTCACAAGGGCTGCAATGCACTCGACTGTTGCCTCTGTGTCCTTCGCGTCCTGTGGCCACACTTCGACTCCCGAATAATCGGTGGGGGGATGGGTGAGGAACGGATCGCTCGAGTCGACGGTCTCTTCGGACATCGCCTGGTAGTCCTCTCGCCAAACGCTTGCAAAAAGATCGTCGATGAACCGCAGGATTCCGGGCGTAGAGCGGTGGTTGCGCGAGAGTCGCAGGTTTTCGAGGTGCCGCGATCTTTCGATGAAAAGTTCGCGGTCCGCCATGCGAAAACCATAGATGCTCTGTTGCGGATCCCCCACCATCATCTCCTCGCCGATCTGCAGCGAGTCGATGAGCCGGTACTGCACGGGGTTGACGTCCTGCGCCTCGTCAACAAGCACCGACCGGTACTGCTTTTTGATGCGTTCGACAGTTTCGGGACTCGAATTCACAAGCCGCACCGCGCGGTCCTCCAAATAGGAAAAGTCGAACTGTTGCATGTCCGTCATCTGGCCCTCCATCCAGTCCCATGCAAGGAGCGTGAGTTGCACGAGCCCGCAGGTCTGCTCGGCGTCGTCGTGCGTAAAGAACGCGTCGTTCTTGGCGATCCATGTCGGCTTCTTGTGTCCTGCGGCCCGCATTGCGTCTTCGACCGCGCGGCCCCCAGTCTCGGGGGGGGACATCCTAGCGATCTTCGCGGCCCCGGTAGGAAGGGCAGAAGCGATCGCTTCGCGCCAGTGGTCGATCACAGACTGAGGGCTCTCGTATATTTTTCTGAGGTCATTGGAAGAAAATCCCGAGCCCCGGAGTTTTTCCAGAAGGCTCCTGATGTGCCTACCAAGTTTTGCGTGTACGGCGCTGGTCGCGTCGAACATGTGCTTGCCCGCCAAATCCCCCACCAGCCGTTGTGCAGCCGGATAGTCGCTGAGTTCTGTCGCCACGCACCACCTAATCGCTCTTTCGAGCAAAGTGACCGTCGATGCGCCAGAAAGGACCTCGAAGGCGGGGTCGCATCCGGCAGCGAGCGCGTTCTCGCGCAAAATCCTCTCACAAAGGCTGTGAATCGTCTGAATCGGGCCGGTCTCTGCCGACTGCGCGTCCTCAAAGCGCCTCATCGCGCGAAGTTCGCGCACGATCCTTTGTTTCATCTCCGCAGCAGCCTTTCGGGTAAACGTGATTGCAAGAATCTCGGACGGCTTGAGCCCTTCCTCAGTGACGAGGCGCAAGTATCGCTGGACCAAAACCGTCGTCTTTCCAGAGCCTGCCGATGCACGGACAGTGAACCGCGATTGCAGCGAACTGATCGCTTTCGTTTGTTCCTGGGTGGGGGAGTACGCCCTCATTCGTCCCCCACCCCAATGAACTCAGGCTGCTCGCCGAACTCGCTTGACACGCGGCACACTTCCCCATAAGGGCACCGTACACACTGTGAGCCTGGCGTGGCATTCATTTTTGCGGATTCCATGACGCGGACCGCTTCGCGCAACCGTTCCTTGACGTTTTGGAAAAAAAGATCGCGGCTGTCCGACACGCGATGGACGAACAGGCCGTGCCGCGGGTCCTTCTTGACTCGGTCCGCCACTTCCTTAAAACCAGCGAGCACGCGCCCCCCCGTCATGCCGTCGATCTCGACCGCCGGACTCCGTGGATCCAAGTGGACCTGCGCCATGAGATACAGGCCGTACTGCAGCGCGCTTTCGTCGTCGAGAGGGACGTCGGAGATGTCGTTGAGTTTGGGCGTATCGCCGTCGAAAAACCGCATGACGGTGTACCGCTCGCGCTTCGTCAACGAACTCGCTTGTCCCTTTAGCCTGATCGTGCGGCCATCGATCTTGACTACGTTGCGTAGCCCGGGGTCAGACAGGGATACCCCCACCGTCGTCGTCTCAGAAGGCTCGGACCAAATTTCCCGCGATCTAAACTCTCGATCGACCCACTCTTGGACGAGCCTCTCGCCAGCCGCCTGCAACATCGACGACTCCCAAGGCTCGAGTTCAGAATAGAGGTCGCGCATATAGGAATCGACGGCGCCCTTGAGCAGTGCGCGCGCCTGGGTCTGGTCGGTCGCGCTCGCAAGACCGGCGACCGAGGGCAGGTCGCGCAGACTGCGCATGAGTCTTCTGCGCGCGGGAGGGAACAAACGGAGTTCGTGGCGCATGACCGCGTGGAACTCGCACGTCAACGACAGACTGATCTGCTCGGGAGATACCCCCACCTCAAACGAGGGCCTCGCGGCATCGCGGGCTGCTTGTGTTGAAAGTCCTGGGATCGCACGCCGCGTCCGCTCGCCGTCCAAAGCGAGGCGAATCTGCAGATCGCTTTCAGTCAGACATTCGTCACGGGGGGGCACAATGAGCGAGCGTTGGCGCACGATTCGCTTCGCCTTATGCGGGCACGCCCGAAGAAGTTCGTCCAAATAAAACGCGGGCACGTTGTCGCGCGAGTCGTCGGTCTCGGGATAACTGAATGCCAAAAGATCGGTGGCACAGGCGCAGATTCTGACGAACTCGTCGCGTTCTGCCGCCGCGCGGTCGATTGAGTCGGGAAGTCTCGTTGTTCGGCCCAGAGCGGCAGAAAGTTCTGCGCGTTCGGCATCGAACAAGATTGGGTCTTCGGCCCTCCTTCTCGGCAAAGTGCCCTCGAGCATTCCTGCAACGAACACCGCGCGATTCTTGGTCAGTGCGCCAGTCGACGAAAGGAGTCGAACTCCGTGGGACGGTCCTTCAACAACCACCGTCTCTTCTTGCCAGAGTGTGCGCGCCATCTGCACGAAACTCGGGAGACTGAGTTCTGGTCGTTTAGTCTTGTCATAAATGAAGGAGATGTCGCGGACAGACCGGTGAAGGACAGTCTGTGCGTTAATGTCGCGCGCCCTTGTTTTTGCAGAAGAGTCGGCGGCCAGATCGACGATTTTGGTCCCTTCGACCAGTTCGCGCAGTCTTAGGAGCCAAGTCGAGAGCGAGCCCCTCGCCCCCACCGCAGTCTCTCGCCAGCGGAGAAGTCGGACGAGCCAGCCCAGATCATCACCTTGCGATTCCGCCCACTGATAGAAGTCGCTCCATTGGTCTTTGCCATCGCCGTAGGCTTTTCGCGCGGCAGAGACGATGGCCATGTGTGCGGTGGGGGT
>CAYYZP010000212.1:0-4416 GCA_964476165.1 uncultured Fimbriimonadaceae bacterium | reverse complement strand
CCGCCTGTTTGCGCTGCCTCTCGCCATTCAGGTCATCGTCGTGGACGACGGCAGCACGGACAAGACCTCATTAATTCTCGCTTCATTTGGAGAAAAGATCATTGTCGTCACAAACCCTCGACCCTCGGGCAAAGGCATGGCGGTGCGCCGAGGGCTCGCGTTAGCCACCGGAAAAGTCGTGATCGTGCAAGACGCGGACCTGGAATACTCGCCTGAGGAAATTCCACGTCTGGTCAAACCGATTTTAGATGGATTGTATGGCGTCGTGTATGGCACTCGGTTTCTTCATGGCATGCACCGGGAGATGGCGCTGCCAAATAAGATGATTAATGTGATGTTGCGCTGGACCGTCCTTTTGCTGTTCGGTCGCAAAATTACTGACGAGGCGACGTGCTACAAGGCGTTTCGTCGCGAACTGTTGTACGAAATGGAACTTGAGTGCCAGCGTTTCGAGTTTTGCCCTGAAGTAACGGCGAAGGCTATCCGCATGGGCGAACACATCCACGAGGAGCCGATTCAATACGTGCCTCGCGGAAAGGACGCTGGGAAGAAAATCCGATGGACCGACGCGCCCGACGCCTTCTGGACGCTTCTCAAATACCGCTTCTGGCGGCCGCATTAGGAGCTTGTAGTGCGGACGTTCCGTCTGCACCGGGCAGGCCAGAGGCCCGCACCACAAGTTGGTAATCTAGTTTTGATGCCCAAACTCATCCTCATCCGCCATGGACAGTCGATTTGGAACCTGCAGAACAGGTTCACGGGATGGGTGGACGTGCCGTTGAGCGCGCAGGGCGAACAGGAGGCGAGCGATGCGGGGGCCAAGATCAAGGGAATGCACATCGACGTGGCCTACACCAGCGCGCTAAGGCGCGCGCAGGCGACCCTGGCCATCGCCATGGTGACTGCGGGGCTCGATGTGCCCGTGATCCGCGACAAGGCGCTCAACGAGCGCGACTACGGCGACCTGAGCGGTCTGAACAAGGCCGAGACAGCCGCGAAGTACGGCGCGGACCAAGTGCATATTTGGCGGCGCAGTTACGACGTTGCCCCCCCCGGCGGCGAATCGCTCAAGGACACGCGCGCGCGGTCGGTTCCCTTCTTCGAGCGGTGCATCATGGGCGACATTCGGCAGGGAAAGAGCGTGCTGGTCGTTGCGCACGGCAACAGCAACCGCTCGATCATCATGGCGCTGGAAAACTTATCGCCGGAGGAAATCGTCAAGTTCGAGGTAGGGACGGGGGTGCCGTACGTTTATGATTTGACTGTCGAGGGGAAGATTTCGAACAGAACTGTGTTGTAAGTGCCCCCCAAGTCTGCACGACAATCCCTCCCCCGAAACGATGACAACTCTCCCCCTCCGCGAACGCGCGTCGGGGGAGGGATCCGGATCACACTTTTCTGCGCAACCAGAGGATCGGGTCGCCGCGGCGGATGGATTTGATCTTTTCTACCCCCACCGTCACTTTGCCGAAAACACAATACTTGTGGTCCAGTCGCTTGTTGTTTTCCAAATTAATGAAAAACTGGCTGTCGCCGGTCGCGCTCGCCGGCGATTCGAGTGCCATGCCGACGGTGCCCGGTTGGTGGCTGATGTCGTTGTCCTCGAACGGGATCGTCTTCCCTGACCCGCCTTCGCCCAGACCTTTGACTTCGCCGTAACTCCCGACCGGCGCGGCGAGCGCCTCTTCCCTTGTCCAGGTCTTGCTGGTCGGATCCCCTGATTGCGCGACCCATTTGTCCACGACACGATGGAACATGATGCCGTTGTAGAACTTGGTATCGACGAGGTTCAGGAAGTGCTCAACCGTCTTGGGGGCCTTGTCTGGGTAGAGTTCAATTTCAAAAAGTCCCCTCTGAAACACCATCATCTCGACCACGGGATGGTCTTGGGGGACGTCTTTCGCTAAGGCGCAAGCCAAAATCAGGCTCAACATAGCCAATATTAGCCCATATCAGGGTAACGAGTTCCCTATCATGCGACCGATAATTGAACTTTAACGATGGGCCTCTTCAAGAACAAGCACGCTGGGTTTCGGGAAACTGGCTGGCAGAGCCTGTCCGAGGCCGAACTGAGGGAGCGGATCGCCCCGGTCCTCGCCTACGTCGCCTCTTCGCTCGAGGCCACGCAAGGGCTCATCGTCAGCCCAGGCTCCTCCGAGAGCAAGAAGTTCGTCAACGAGATTTCTGAGGCGATCAAGAAGTTCGTGGATTCGCCCCCCCCTGCCTCAAAGATCGACGCCTCGCGTCTTGCTTACGAAGAATCAGCCAAGGAGTTTGGCGAATGGCAGCACGAGCAGGTCATCGGTCTTCAGAAGGACATCACCGACGCGGTCGAAGGGTTCATCGGCACTTGCAAAGGCTCTTTTGAAGGACGACAAGACACCATCGATTATGTGCATACACTAAGCCGACGACTCGACGTCGCACAAAAGACTGACGACATCAAAATTGTGCGGTCGATCATCAAAGAAGAAGCGCTGCGGGCCAAAGAAGTGCTCGTCAGGCAGGAAAAGGAGCACCGCGACCTTCAGAATAATTTTGACGATTCGATCCGTGCGCTCGAAGGCAAACTCGGCAATGTCGAGAACAACGCGGCTAGGGACTACTTGACGGAGTGCGCAAGCCGTGGAGCGCTCGACTTCTATCTCAACGCCATCTGTCGCAAAGCCCAGTTTGAGCGAAAACTTTACAGCGTCGCTATGATCGACCTTGACGACTTCAAAGGGATCAACGACCTTTGGGGACACCAGATCGGGGATCGTGCACTGAGTTATTTCGTACAGTCTCTCAAGAAGGAGTTTCCGACCAGGGCGTTCATCGGTCGTTATGGCGGGGACGAGTTTGTCGTGGTCGCAACAATGGGGTTGGACGAACTGGATGAAAGGCTAGGGAAATTCCTCACGCTTTTGAGAAAATCGCAACTCCCGCTAAGGGACGGCGACCAAGGAAAACTGACGCTCTCGGCTAGCATTGGCGTCACACAGGTCCTAGAAACTGACGAACCTGAGAGGATTCTTAGGCGTGCTGACCAAGCACTTTACGTGGCCAAGCGCGAAGGCAAGGGCCGCACTTCGCGCTCTTCTGACGCCGCAGCCTAGTTTGCTTCTTTCTCTTCAAGGTTTGAAAACCGCTTCGTCAATTCGTCGGCTATCGAATCGAAATCTTGGTCTTCCTCTTCGATCGTTCTCTTGATGATCGACATCACAAGGACGCCGCCCGCCACACCGAGCAAGAACCATCCGAGTCGACCGAGCATGGATGGATTTTACCAGTCATGCAAGAAAAAGCCGTCCGCAATAAAATAGCAGACGGCTTGCCTTTTTTGTCTCTCGCGGCCTACGGCTTGATCCAGAGGAAACTGGAAAGCACTTCCGTACTACCCGTGATCGATGCTTGGAACTGGACGGCAATGAGGCGGCTTACTCGCGCAGTATCCACGGTGAACACCGCTGTCCGCGATCCGGCTGGGATTGTGATCAATGTAGGACCGAGGATCGATGCGAACGTCGGGTCAAGGCTCGCGACGTTGATTTGCAACCCGCCTGTCGGCGCGATGCTGCTGAGCGTCACGGTGCCGATCGCCAACCCGCCGCCTTGAACCTTCGGAGGCGAGAACACGATGCTTACGATACGAGGCACCTTGATGGTGAGCGTCGCTTCGTCGCTTGAAACTCCGAAAGTCGCAGTCACGTTGACCACGGTATCGACAGGTACTGCCGTCGCAAGGATCGTAAAGGTCGCTGACGAGGTCCCCGCCGCGATCGTCACCGTCGGCGGAGTTGTGACGAGCACTCCTCCATTGTGGTTGATGAGGACCGTTACACCGCCTGTCGGCGCTGAGACGTTGATCGTGACAGTGCCGGTCGTTTCGCCGGGCCCGATCAAGCTGGATGGGTCGATAGTGAGTCCAGTAATAACTGGCGCAAGAACGTTGAGTGTCTCCGTGTCAGTCGCTCCGACAGAAGTCGTCGCCGTGATGGAGATGCTCCTATCGATCGTTGTCGCGCTCGTCGTGATGGCGAACGTTGTCGTCGTAAAACCTGCGGCAATTGTGACTGAAGCAGGCACGCTCGCAAAAGCAGGTTGGTTTGACGACAAGTTGATTACGACTCCTCCGACTGGCGCCGCACCATTGAGCACGATCGTTCCAGTCGAGTTGGACAAGCCGCCGTAAATGGGGTTCGGCGAAAGAGACAGGCCAAGTGTTTGCGCTTGGATCGTCAAGTTCTTCGAATCGGTGACTCCCACGCTTGCAGTCGCCGTAATTGTGACGACTGATCCTGAGATAGTCATCGCCGTGGTAATCGTAAAGGTCGCGGTCCTCGTGCCCTCTGCTACCGTGACTGAGGCTGGTACCGACGCAGAGCCAGGTGCTGAAGACGACAGATTGACGAGCGTCCCTCCGGCAGGAGCGGG
>CAYYZP010000211.1:0-9426 GCA_964476165.1 uncultured Fimbriimonadaceae bacterium | reverse complement strand
CTTTCCAAGTTGCGCTGCCGGAGGTCTGTCACGACGGCCCCACGGCGCGGCGGGAGTTCCAAGCGCTTCACAAACCGGCGCGAAGAAAGAATCTCCTCGACTATCGCCGGAATTCTGCTTACCTGCGCGGTGCCGATGACGAAATCGACGTGCGGGTTTTTGCGCCTGATCTCGTCTGCCCTGATCTGCGCCATGCACCCAGCGACTCCGATCACCATTTCGGGCCGCGCTTCCTTCGTCGCTCGTAGTTCGCCAAGGAACGAAAACGCCTTGTCTTCCGGTTTTTTTCGGACGCTGCAGGTGTTGAGGAGGACGATGTGGGCTGTCGTAGGGTCTTGGGAAGGCTCGAAGCCAATCTCCTCGAGGTAGAGCGCCATTTGCTCGCTGTCCTCCTCGTTCATTTGACAGCCCCAGGTTTGGACGAAATAGGTTCCCCGGACGGTCTTGCCCGCTGGTCTGGAACTTGAGGGCATGAGGACGACGTTGGACATGATGGCGCGTCGTTGAGGCGAACCTAGATTCTACCAGGAGGAAGTCCGTTGGCTGAGGAGCCCGGACGTATAATGTCGCAGTGGCAGTTTGGAGCAACCGGCTCATCATCATTATTTCGGCGATCGGTATAGCGATCGCCGGAGTGCTTTCTTATGCCGCCAAGACGCACCTCGTGCCGCCCTGTGGCAAAACGCTCAACTGCCAGATCGTCCAGAACTCAGAGTTTTCTAGGTTGGGCGGAGTGCCTGTAGCCTACATCGGACTGGCCGGATACATGCTTTTGTTTTCATTGGCCATAGCGCGGTCGACCACTCTCGGCAGTACTTTTCGCAGCCTTTCGACTGCAGGTCTCGTCGGCTCGGGGATCGGACTGGCGTTCAGCACCTACCTAACGTATGTCTCGGTCGAGAAACTTAACTTGACGTGCATCTGGTGCATCAGTTCTCTTGTGACGATCTTTTTGTTGACGCTTTTACACGGTGCCTTGATGCAGGGCGACGATCCTGAAAAGATCGACATGGCGCCAGCGGCGATCGTGGGTGGGGGGAGCCTTCTCGCTTCGGCGTTCGCCATCGTTCTAATCGCCATGAAGTTTGAAGAGGGGTTTGATCCCAATACAGCCACCGTGAAGGAAGTCGAGAGCGTCTTGGTGAAGGACATTCTCCCCGATGCGTCAAAGATCAGCGGCAACATAGACGCGAAGGTGACTCTCATCGAGTTTGCAGACTTTAACTGCAGTTCTTGCCGCGTCAACTACGCGACTACCAAGGAGATATTGGACAAGTACAACGGCCGCGTTCAACTCGCGTTCTGTCACTTTTTCCCGATCGAGCCCAAGCCGGGGCACGAGACTTCAAGGCACGCCGCAATGATCGCAGAGATTGCGGCAAAGCAAGGAAAGTTCTGGAAATATGTCAGCACGGTCATGCAGGAGAACAATTCTGAACGCATCAAGACTTTGGACGGATTGATCGCAGTCGCGGCAGAAGCGGGGCTTAGTAAAGCAGAGATTCTAAACGTACTCAATCCGCGTGAACCCGAATCAAAGGCGCAAAACGACGCCATCCTTGTTTCCATTGCGCGAGACATCGACAACGCGACACGCCTCCGCATCAATACGACCCCCACCTACATCCTGGCGGTCGCTGGGATTAAGGCCAAGGCGATCTCGATACGCAACCTTGAAGCGGAACTAGAGGCTCCAGAAGTCAAGAGCATCTTAGAAGGGAACTGATGCACGATAATGGTCCGATCTGTGTCGCCATGTCGGGCGGTGTCGACAGTAGCGTCGTTGCCGGATTGCTCAAGCGTCAGGGTCACGAGGTCATTGGTGTCACGATGCAAATCTGGCAAGAGAGCCAGCGCGATCCCAGACATGCCGGTTGCTGTTCGCTCGGTGCGGTTGAGGACGCGAGGCGGGTCGCTGCCATCCTCGAAATTCCTTATTACGTTGTAAACTTTAAGGACGAATTTCGTAAAGCCGTTATCCAGGAGTTCATTGAGGAATACGCGGCGGGCAGGACACCGAACCCTTGCGTGACGTGCAACAAGGAAGTCAAGTTCGAAGTTTTAATGCGGAAGGCACGCGAACTCGGATGCTCGAAGTTGTCGACGGGGCACTACGCAAGAATCACTTTCGACGACAGTTCTGGAAAGTATTCGCTAAGGAGGGCGAAAGGGAAGGGCAAGGATCAGAGTTACGCGCTCTATGCTCTGAACCAAGATCAGATGTCCTACACGCTTTTTCCTTTAGGTGAACTTAAAGATAAAGCCGAGACGCGAGAGATCGCGCAGGATCTCGGACTTCCTGTCGCACTCAAGCCGGACAGTCAGGAAATTTGTTTTGTGAGCGAGGCAGGAGGGTATCGCGAATTTCTCAAGAAGAGCAGGCCAGAAATGTTCGAAGAGGGCGAACTCGTCGATACGTCGGGCCGCGCCGTTGGGCGGCACGAAGGAGTCGCAGGATTCACAGTGGGTCAGCGGCGTGGGCTGGGCATTGCCAAAGGCAAGCCGCTTTATGTCGTTTCGATCAATCCTTCTTCAAACCGCGTGGTGGTCGGAGACAAAGAAGAACTGTTGCAGCGGGAAGTGAAGATCCAGGACGTCGTTTGGAGCAGTGGGGTCGCATCCGAAACTCCGCTGCCCGTGGACGCAAAGGTGCGCTACAATATGGAGCCTGCTCCGGGCGCATTAACTAGTGGCGAGAGCATGAAGATCATCTTCGACGAACCAGTCTATGCGGTTACTCCCGGTCAAACGGCTGTGGCGTACCAAGGTGACTGCGTCGTTGCGGGCGGCAGGATAATCTAGCCAAATGGACGAAGCAACTAGTCTTGTGTGGGCGATGGTCGCGATCATCGGCATCCTTCTGGCGACGCTGTTCACGGTTTCGCTCAAGTTGAGGGCGGTCCAGCGCGACCTGAAGCAACTTGGGAAGTCACTCGACTCGCTTGAAAACCGATTGGTGCAACAGGAAGCGAGGCTTAGCGATATCAGGGCTTCGATGCTCCAGGGCCAGACCAGCGGCCTCGAACAGGTGATCGATGCCCTCCGTTCACTTCGGACAAAGGGCTTGATTCCGGCACTTTCGATGCTCGGGATGCACCTTTTTCGGACATACTTGTCAAAGAGGCGCCAGCGGGCGCTTCCAATTGGAAAAGTACAGGAGCCATAGAACAATGAGTCAATCAGAAGAAAAGAACGTGCTCGTCTACCTCTTGGCCGGATTCGGCCTTGGTGCGCTTTTGGGAGCGCTCGCTGGCATCCTATTTGCGCCGAGGGCGGGGAGCGAAACGCGCGAACAACTGGCCACGCGCCTTAAAGAAATGAAAACGAAGTCTGAGGACTGGTACTCAGAGCAGAAGGCCAAGCGCACAGCGCGCGTCGGCGGAGATTCTGACGCGTAAGCGATCAGACCGCCGTGGCACGATGGCGCATCGCAATTTGGATCGGGTTGGTCGCAGTCGCGGCTGTGTTCTTCTATCAGGTCCGCGGAATTCTGTTGCCGTTCGTGCTGGCGTGGCTGATCGCTGTCCTTCTTGAGCCTGTCGCCAACAAACTTTGCAAACGCGGGATGTCGCGCAGTCTTGCCGCGACGTCGATCACGGTCGCGTTTTTCGTGGTTGCCGGAGTGTTTCTCGTCTTGACTCTGCCAAGGGTCAATGACCAGGTGGTTGAACTCCAAGGCTCCATCGAATCTCTGGCGAGCCGCATGGCGGAAGAAAACGCGAGCGCGACGCCTTTCGTTTCGTGGAACCCTGCCGAGCGCACAAAGCCGCCGACCGCCGTCGGTTGGATTGACAAGTTTTTCGTGGACAATTCGGGGACATTGAAGAAGTTCGGCCTTCCGGAAAGCCGCCGCGCACTAATCGACGGGTACATCGAGCCGCGGCGTGACGAGATCACGGCGATCGTCGAGAACTTTTTCAATGGTTTTATCAAACTGCTCGGTGTGGCGGCGTCGCAGGTCTTCCTGTTGTTGTTCACGCCCTTGTTCGTATTCATGTTCATGTCGGACATGGAGACATTTCGTTCACGGTGGGCGTCGTGGATACCGCCCGCTTTTCGGCACGAGACGGTTTCGATCGTGAGCGACATTAGCGATGTTTTCAAGCGATATATGCGCGGTGTGATGACCACGATCGCTCTCTACACACTGTTCATGTCGTTTCTTTTTTCTATGGCCGGGATGCCGTATTCAATCCTTGTCGCTTTGATCGCGGGAACGCTTTATTTGATCCCGCTGCTTGGGCCTTTGACGAGCGCGCTGACGATCTTCGTCGTGACGGGCTTTAGCGGCCAGACTGGCGCGTGGTACGGCGGGTTTGAATCTTCGTGGACTTTTGCGATGGCCCTCGCCGCTGGGTTCTTGATCGTTTCAACTTTGTTCGATCAGCTTGTCTATCCTCGCATGGTGGGCAAGGCGCTCGATCTTCATCCGCTCGTGTCGATGTTCGTTGTATTTAGTGGGGGGGCGCTGTTTGGACTGCCGGGCATGTTGATCTCGTTTCCGTTGGCGGGATCGATCAAAGTGGTGCTTGTTCGATTGTTGCGCGCGACGAGCAAGCCGCTGATAGAAGGGAACGCTCTGCCCCCGGTTCCGATGCGGCACCGGTAGGGTCTTTTCTGTAACTTTTGTCATCTTCGCGCTACTATCTATTGCCTATGAACCTTTTGGTCTGTGCCGCGCTGGTTTCGTTTCAATATGGGCTTGCGCCTGGTGTGAAGCACGATTATCGGGCGATAATCCAGTTGGACGGGTTCATTCCGATCTTTGGCGGCAACGAAGGGACTGCGGTGGTTGAGATCGACCTGCACACCGAAGGGCTTGCTGGTTCTAAGGCTGGCGAGATGCGGTCTTCTAGTGAGATCACGGGTTTTCGGGCGACGTTTAATGATGCTGCGGTGCCGCTCGATAAGGATTCGGTCAAGGCTTATTTTCCCAAGACGACGATACGGCTTTCTGCCCATGGAAAGATTTTGGAGTCGGACGCTCCGGACATCAAACTTCCCGTGCGGCTGCCTGGTCTCGACGTCAAGCGGTTTCCAGACATTACTTATGTGCCGCTCGAGTTTCCTGAGAAGTCGGTCGAGGTGGGGGAGAGGTGGGTCTTTACAAAAATGTTTGGTGAGAGCGAGGTGCGGTACGAGTGCAGGTTTGTGGGGGTGGAATCGGATCGCGCGACAATTGAGATTGCATTGGGCCAGTCGTTCGAGGTGCTGGAGGACGCGGCTTTGGAGGTCACGACAGATTCTAGAGAAGCGGAAAGGCGGGTGAAGACGACGATGGTGGGGGTAGGGACTGTTGTGTTTGATGTTGTTCGCGGCACGGTGGTCCACGCGCACATCGTCAACGAGTCGGTGGGCAAGGTGACGGAACTATCTGACGGCTCGACCTCCGAGCGGCGGCTGACGACGACGTTTGATATTCGGTTGCTGGAGGAGAAGGCTCTCGGTATTTCGCCAGTTAAGCAGACGGTGGCGGAAAAGTTCTTGGCATCTGCGAAAAGGGCTTGGTCGAAGATCCGGTTCGGCGCACAGATCGCTTGGCAATATTTGGCCGCTTTGCCGTTTGGTGGTTGAAGACGGGATGGGGTCAAGGAGGTATCGGCGGGAGCGGCGGGAGTCGGCGGGGGGATCACGGCTGTCCGGGAAGTCACATTGGTTAGGAAAGGACTTTGTTTGTTGTGACTTCCTGAACAACCGTGGCACACGCGGGAAGGGGACTGGGGTTTAGGGTGAAGGGTCGAGTGAGAAGAACATGTGGTGATTCAATCACATTCCTTGGAAATGATCCTCACGCCCCCAATGGGCTAGCGAGGACGCTCGCCCTCCCCTCGGCTGTTTTCTGAAGACTATTCCGCTGGCGGGGCGGGGTAACTTTGTGGGGATGGACAGGGCGAAGCGGGCGGAGTATTTGAGGCGGGAGATCGAGCGGCACAATGCGCTGTATTACGTCCAAGAGTCGCCCGAGATCAGCGACACGACCTACGACCTGCTTTTGCGGGAACTGATCGATATCGAAGCGGCCGACCCGTCGCTTAAAACGCCAGACAGTCCGACTCAGCGGGTCGGCGCCCCCCCCGTCGACCATTTCGAGCCGCACAGACACTTGCTTCCGATGCTATCGTTGGACAACGCTTTTGACGAGGCAGAACTTGTCGCCTTTGATGAAAGGGTCAAGCGGTTTTTGGGATCGGACAAAGACATTGAATATGAGACAGAGATCAAACTCGACGGGCTTTCGCTCTCGCTGACTTACATCGACGGAAATTTAGAAATCGCGGCGACGAGGGGAGACGGGACGACTGGTGAGAACGTCACGACCAACGCGAAGACCGTGCGTGGAATCCCTTATACGTTCGCAAAACCGATGAAAGGGAAGATCGAAGTGCGAGGCGAAATCGTCATGCTCGCCTCGGTGTTCGCACAACTCAACAAGGAGCGCACGGCAAAGGGCGAGCAGGCTTTTGCAAACCCGCGCAATGCCGCAAGCGGAGGAATGCGCCAACTCGACAGCCGATTGACCGCCGCGAGACGGCTCAGTTTCTTTTGCTATGGGATCGGGTTTGCAGATGCGGGGATTTCTCTCCCAGGGAAGCAGTACGACCTTGTTCAATCTTTGAAATTGCTCGGATTTCCGGTTCGTGCTGAGACCCGCGTGTGCAAAGGCATCCAAGTGGTGTTGAAGTATGTCAAGTGGATCGAGGAGGGGCGTGATTCTTTGCCCTTCGGCATCGATGGAGTGGTCGTCAAGGTGAACGACATCGCGCTCCAGCGGCAACTCGGCAGTACGGCGCGCGGGCCGCGGTGGGCGATCGCAGTTAAGTTTGCGGCGCAGCAGGCGTTCACGGTGCTCGAGGACGTCGAGTGGCAGGTCGGTCGCACAGGAGTGGTCACGCCCGTCGCGCACTTGAAGCCGGTCTATGTTGGGGGGGTGACGGTGAGTCGCGCGACGCTCCACAATCTGGAAGACCTTAGCAAGAAAGACGTGCGGGTGGGGGACACGGTGATCGTCCAGAGGGCGGGAGACGTCATTCCCGAGGTGCTGGGGCCAGTGCTCGACAAACGTCCGAAGAACGCACCCCCACCTTGGAAGCCGACGCACTGCCCGGAGTGTGGGACCCCACTGGTCGTAACGGAAGGCTATGTCGCTTTGCGGTGTCCGAACTCGAAGAACTGCGCTGCGCAAATCCATGCGAAACTCGTCCACTTCGCGAGCCGGGGTGCGATGGACATCGAGGGGCTGGGCGAAAAGCAGATCGAGCGGTTTTTGGAACTTGGTTATTTATCAGATTTGCCCAGCATCTTGCGCCTGAAAGACCACAGGGTAGACCTCGTCAAACTCGACCGCATGGGCGAACAGAGCGTCACCAATTTGATCCAGGCGATCGAAGCGTGCAAAACGAAGCCGCTAGATCGGTTAATTTTCGGGCTTGGAATCCGGTTTGTCGGAAACAGGACGGCGGCGGATCTTGCGCGCGAGTTTGGCACTTTGGACAATCTGCAGTCGGCGGATTACGAGCGGCTGATGGAGATCGAAGGCGTCGGGCCGAAAGTGGCGAGCGAAGTACAGGAGTGGTTCGAACTCGAAGAGAACAGGCGCGTGGTACATGAGTTGTTCGATCTTGGTGTGCGCCCGCAACAGACGGAAGTGACGCGCGAAGGGGTTCTTGCTGGTCAGACTTTTGTTTTCACGGGCAAACTCGAACGCTTTGAAAGGAGCGCGGCGGAGCGCACAGTGATGAAACTTGGTGGAAAGGCGGCGGGCTCGGTGAGCGCAAAGACCAACTACGTTGTCGCGGGGCCTGGAGCGGGAAGCAAACTTGACAAGGCTGAGAAGTTGGGCGTAAAAGTGCTGAGCGAAGATGAATTTCTGCAGATGCTCCCGGAGGGCGCGCTCTGAGCCGGTTCAACATCGAGGTTACCCCCACCGAACTCGATCTGCCGCTTTGTGTGTCGGCGGGACAGGTGTTTCGTTGGGAGAAGGCTGGAGAGTCGAAGTTATTTGGGGTCGATGGGGCGAACTGGTACGAGGTCGAGTGCGACCCCCACCGTCTTTCTATCGAGACAAACGCCACGAGGGAAGATTTCGTGTCGCTTTTTCGGCTCGATGAGTCGGTTGAGGAATACACGACGAAAATTTTGCTAATTGCACCCGAAATGGCACCGTTTGTAGCCGCCTTTCCGGGATTGCGCGTCATGAAACCGAGCGACGCGGTGGAAGAGGCGGTCTGCTTCCTTTGTACGGCCAACAACAATCTCAAAAGGATTCTGGGGATGGTCCGTCACCTTTCCAATATGGGTGCAAAGATGGAGGGGGGCAGGGAGGTCCATCGTATTCCCGAACTCGAGCAGATCGCTTCGTTACCTGAAGAACGATTAAGGGCGCTGGGATTCGGGTACCGGGCGCGCACGATACCGGACATCGCGCGACAGATGGTCGCACGGGGGGGGCGCGAGTGGCTCGAAAGTTTGCGCAAGGACAAGTATCCGAACGCCCACGTCGCGCTGATGGAGATCAATGGGATCGGGCCGAAACTCGCAGACTGCATCTGTCTTTTCGCGCTGCACCATACAGAGGCGGTGCCCGTCGACACGCATCTTTGGCAGGCCACCGTGCGCAACTACTTTCCGCAGTGGGGGGGGAAGTCGCTCACACAAGGGCGATACCAGGAGATCGGTGACTACTATCGGTCGCGCTTTGGAAAACTCGCTGGCTGGGCGCACCAGTACTTGTTCTACGACAACATGAAGAACTGGCGCACCTATCAAAAGGGTAACTTAGACAAGTGATCCTGCACTTGCTCTTGTGCGTCATTATTATTTTCTCACCTCCAGAAGAAAACCGAGCCTGGTCGAAGCCGACAATGCTGTGCTCGATCACGGACAAGGAGATCAACGAGAGTTCCGGGATCGCCCCAAGCCTGCGATATGAGGGAATTTTCTACACGCACAACGACAGTGGCGACAAGCCTCGCTTTTTCCGGTTCAACAATAAGGGCAAGGTCACGGGGACGTACACCATCAAGAAAGCACATGCAGTCGATTGGGAGGAGATGGCGAGCGCAAGCATCGGCGGAGAAAAATTCTTGTACTTCGCGGACATTGGCGACAATTTCCTGAGCAGAAAAACTACTATAGTCTATCGGGTCAAGGAGCCAAAGGAGAACGGCGAGCGCAAATTGGACATCGACGCGAAGTACGAAATCATTTATCCCGAGGGGCCGCAGAACTGCGAGGCGTTTTTTGTGACCAACAGTGGTTCGATGTGGTTCGTGACAAAGAGCCCGGTGGGGGACTCCCGGGTCTATGTTTCGGCGAACCCAAAGAGAGGGGAGAACGTGCTCAATTACATCAGGACGATCAAAACGGACACGCGCGGCTTTGGCGGGAAGCAGGTGACGGGAGCAGCGATTTCACCGGACGGGCGCT
>CAYYZP010000210.1:0-1763 GCA_964476165.1 uncultured Fimbriimonadaceae bacterium | reverse complement strand
GGGGTACTGCGTTCCGCTGGCGTAGTCCCGCGGATCGAGGCGATCGTGGCCACACAAGACCCTGCTTCTCTCGCCTATGTCGGGATGAAACGCAAGTGGGCTGAACTGTGCGACATGGAGAGCGGCGAATGGTCGGCTGGGCCAACGACCACGCAAGCCGAGTTGCTGGCGCACATTGCTTCTCTTAATACTGATGCTCATGTGCACGGGGTGTTGATCCAGCACCCGTTGCCTCCGCATTTGGATGAGAACGCGGCTCTGTCGGCTCTTGGCGCTTCAAAGGATGTCGATGGGATTACGCCCGCCTCGCTCGGTCGGCTGACCGCTGGACTGCCAGGTTTTCGGTGCGCGACGCCTTTGGGGATGGTGAAACTTCTCGATCACTACAGCATTTCTTGCGAAGGAAAGCACGCAGTCGTGGTTGGGCGTTCGGTAATTTTAGGAAAGCCTGCGGCGCTGATGCTTTTAGAAAGGAACGCGACCGTGACAATCGCTCACTCACGAACCGTTGATCTTGCTTCGTTGGTGCGCACGGCTGACATTGTCGTTGCTGCAGTGGGTCGCGCTGAAATGGTCAAGGGGTCTTGGCTGAAACCCGGTGCGGTCGTTCTGGACGCGGGATTCAACAAGGTGGAGGGGCGCGACAAGGACGTCGGCGACTGCGAGTTTTCTTCTTGCTCCGAGGTCGCCTCCTGGATCACCCCGGTTCCGGGGGGAGTAGGGCCGATGACGGTCGCTAGTCTTCTGTGGAACACGGTCGAGGCTGCGGCACAAATCTCGGTCAAGGGACCCAAGGTCAGCGAGTCAGATAGGTAGAACCAGGCGATGGGCGCGCGCATGAAGAAGATCGGGATTGCATTAGTGTTTGCGACGAACATCGCCTTCGCCTTCGCGCAGGACGCGCCACCCAAAGCCTCGGTCCCCACCTGAACTGGGTGACCTGGCGAAGGCAAGTTCCTCGGTTCGGGGGACATCGAGTTTCAATGGCAGTACTCCTTGCGGTGGGTGGACGTGCGCGCCGAGCGCCCGCGTTGGCGCACGACCCTCATGTACAGGCTCGACCCGCGCGTCCAGGTGGGGGTAGAGGGGAACATCGCGGCGGAAGAGGTCGGCCCGTTGCTCAACTGGATCGCGTCTCCTGAAACCGAGAAGACGCCATTGGTGACTTTTGGAACTTCGAGCGACCGGATATTCTCACCCAAAGGCCAACAGGCGTACTACCTGACCGTTGCCAAGGGGCTGCACGGAACGCGCCTTGCACCTTATGTCGGCGTCAGTTGGTCCACGTGGGAGGATCGCATGCTCTTTCCGGTGGGGGTGAGTAACTTCGTTGCATCAGGAGTGGGACGCGCTACAGATGTACGACGGGCGCAACTGCCACTTCCTGTTGACGTACAAGCAAGAAGCGACCAACGTGTCGCTCGTGCTGGTCAAGATGAAGCACATCGGTTTCAGCGTCGGATTCGGTTGGTAGGATTGGCAGCGCGCCGTCGACTTGTGGTCAACTCAATTTCGACAACCTGACGACAGTGAAGCGGAGGACGCCCCCCCGTGTAGAATGGGGAGGCATGGCGTGGAGCGATTATCGGGAGTTTTTGGCGGCCCTGGAAAAGGCGGGCGAACTGAAGCGGATCAGGGAGCCGATCTCGCCATATTTAGAGGTCACCGAGATCGCCGACCGAGTGATGAAGGCGGGCGGGCCCGCGCTTCTTTTCGAGAACGTCACGGGCCACACGATGCCGGTGGCCATCAACCTCTTCGGC
>CAYYZP010000209.1:0-1647 GCA_964476165.1 uncultured Fimbriimonadaceae bacterium | reverse complement strand
CGGGATGTAGCCCACGGTGGGGGCAGCGCCCGCTGGATTGAGGAGCGAGTCTCCCCTCACGTACCAGTCTGTCCCGGAGAACACTCTCGTTCCTGATTTAAGGTCGATCATCCAGACGCGACCCTGCGAATCCAACTGCCGCGAGTCTGCGATATAAACGAGCCCTTCGTGAACCGTGGGCGCGAACGGGCCAAGCGGGTTTGCAAGCGGGAGTTCGCTGATGGGGGGGGTAATAGGCGCTACTAACGCCGAATTCAAAAGCGGAGCGATGTTGACGAGCCCAGGATTGTCAAGGTCAAAGACATAGACGTTGCTCGCATCGTCGGTGACCCAAATCTGATTGGCCGCAGGAAGCGGCGCGCCGAATCCGTCGACTCTCAGCGGCGTTGTAATGAGAGTGTCTGGGACAGAGACGACAGTGGGGGGGGAATAAGTGACCCCGCCAAAAAAGGGCGCGGTGCTCGACCAGATCAAGTCGACGCCGAGACCCAGTTGGATCGCGTCCGGAAGGAGATCGTTGTCGAGGTCGCCGTCGTCAGACACTCCGTCGTCAGGGTCGCCGTCGTGATCGATGTCCCGGCCAGGATTGGCGTCGAACACGCGGACGATTCCGCCAGCGGTCGAAATCAAGAACCCGTTGTAGATCGCGGCGGGCTTGTTCTGCTCGAAGACCGGGCCACCATAGTTAGCTGTAAATCGCTTTAACAATGGAGCGTTGACAGTGACTGCCGTCGCACCTGAGTGGCGGCTGCCTGCCCCATTGGTCGCATAGTTTGACGCGAGCGAGATGGAGTTGACAGCGAACTTTGCGGCGGCATTAAAGGCGTCGTCGTTGCTCGGTTCCAGGGCAATGAAATCCCGGTTGACCAGCGGTATCCTAGGTGGGGGCACTCCCTGCAACAGGCCGCGATTGAGCGTCGCGGTCACACCACGCGAAGAGACGACGAGGAAGCCATCGCCGATCTGCGCGACGTTCACCGTGCGACCATCCGAATTGCCGGCCACGGCCTCGAGCCTCATCGAGTCGGGAGTCACCCAAGATGAAATCGAGGCGACTGCAAAAGGCGTCAGATCGACGGGCACCGTCATTGCGCCAGCCAAGGGTGGGGGCAACAGGGCGTTGACGTAGGACATGCGCGAAACGTCGTCGAGTGTCATCGCGTTGGGCGAACTGAGGACCGGATGGTTCAAGTTCGCCTCGATCGGAAGCGCTGAGACGACCCAATCGAAACCATAGGGCAGACCGTTGGCAAGATCAAGGGTCAGCGTCGCATCGTTCACGACGTCGGTCCAGAGAACCCCCCCCTGATCCATGTATCGCCTGAGCTTTTCGCGCTCCTGCGCGTTGAGGGAGAGCATGCCGTTGAGCGTGAGGTTGAGGACGTCGAACTTCGCGAGCGTCTCGTCGTCGACCGACGAGAGCATGATCTCCCAATAGGAGGCGTGCCTCTTGTTAAGTTGCATCCCGACAGGAAACTGGTTCCCCCACCTTCTCGCCGCTTCTGCGTTCAGCAAGGTCTGGCCGAGAGGATTGTCGAACGACCAGGAAGCAGGCTTGACGATGGCGTTCTGGTCGAGGTTATACCAAAGGTGCGGTGCAATGTTTGCAGGAAAAGTGTCCGTCTCGACGGGCAGCGTCGATTGGTC
>CAYYZP010000208.1:0-2068 GCA_964476165.1 uncultured Fimbriimonadaceae bacterium | reverse complement strand
GGCGGTGAGTTGAGCCTTGCCCAGGCTCATTCCGATGGAGTAGACGGCAAGCAGGCACCCAAACGTGGCAAGAAAATGGTCGATTGGGCCAAGGTTCGAGTTGAGTCTTTTCACGCCGTCCTCAGGATTTTTGGCATAAGTTGGATCTGGGCTCCGGCGTCTTCTAACCGTGCTAAGAAGGTGGGATCTGCCGCGCTCGAACAAGTTTGTGACCGACCACCAATGACGCGATAGTCGTCGGCATCGTAGACTAGGCAGATTTTTTGAACGGCCGGCAGAGAGGAAAGAACTGCTGGGAGGAGTGTGTCCTGGACTGCGACGAATATCAGGAGCGTCGCTCCTTGCCTAATTTGTTGGCGAATGGACTCGATGTCCTGCGAGAGAGTCGTTATGTTTGTGGCTTCTAGGTCCGTCAGAATCTCGCGCACGTCCCTGATGCGCGCGTGCGGGTGCGACGATTGCAGCGCTGGATCCTCCATGAGCGGGAACGAAATATATGCGCCGGCATTGAGATATTCTTCAGCAAGGTAAAGGGCATGCCCGCACATCGCTTCAAGTGTGGAGCAAGACTCCGTTCCGATCTCGGTCCCCTCATTTCGTTGAAAGAAGAACGAAATGTTTACCCCAGAACCAGACTCGAACTCCTTGACCATCAGGCTTCTGCCCTTAGCGCTGGACTTCCAATGTATAAAACGGATGGGGTCGCCTGGGGCGTATTCGCGGATCGATCTTGGCTCTAGTCCGGCACCGCGGATTTTTCCGGTGTCGATGTCGCTCGACCCCCACCCTGAAGTCGGCTTGGCCTCGACCTGGACCGGGATCGGCGCAGGGTAGACGGTCAGTTCGACCGGATCGGTCTTATAAGTCCTCTCGCGGACGATGAGCCCGAGCGCGTCGGTGCCACGGACGCGAAGAGTGGACCATTTATAGCGACCACGCCGCATGGGACGGAACGTATAGCGGGTCTGGATCGGTTGCTCGAACGATGGCGCGATAGGCAGGCTCGGTCTGAGCCCTTTTGAGACTAGGTTTTTCGGTAGTTTGTCGATGACAGTGATGAGAGGGCGCATGATGCGCCTCTCGCTCCAAGCGGTGATTTCGACCGTGACAGGTTCCCCCACCTGCACCGCCGGCGGCGCGAACCTCTCAAACCTGAGCGCACGCACCGCGAGCCAAGCCTGGATCGCCGAGGCGAGCAGCGTAGCAAGCACCGCCGTCACCATGTAAAAAAGCGCGGGCGAATTGACCAAGATCGCCATGACCAAAAAGAACATGGAGGCTATCGACAGTGCGAACGATGCGTACCGATTCATTTGTAGCCTTACTTTGAGGGCACTGGCGTTGGAACGGTTTCGAGGATCTGTCTGACGATGTCGTTTCCACTCATGCCCCGCGCCCTGACTTCACCGCGCACCATGAGCCTGTGGCCGAGCACCATCGGTGCAACGTACTTGACGTCGTCCGGTCGCACAAAGTCGTGTCCGTCCATCGCGGCCCTGGCCTGCGCCGCGTGCATGACGTACAACGAACCGCGCGGAGATGCGCCAAGGTTCAACTGGCTGTTTTCTCGCGTCGCCCGCACGATGTCCACGCAGTATTCGCGCACAGAGTCTTCGACAAAGATCTCCCTGACCGTGTGCTGCGCGGCGGCGACCTCGGCAGGAGTGGCGACTTCACGCACGTCTTGGAGCGGGATGTTGACTCTTTGGTGGTCGAGAATGTCTGCCTCGGACTGCCGCGATGGATATCCAAGTCTTACTCGCGCGAAAAAGCGGTCCATCTGCGCCTCGGGAAGCGGGTAAGTCCCCGTCATCTCGATGTTGTTCTGTGTGGCCATGACGAAGAATGGTTGCGGCAAGACGCGCGTCACACCGTCGGTGGTCACCTGTCGCTCTTCCATCGCTTCGAGGAGGGCGGACTGAGTCTTGGGGGTCGCGCGGTTGATTTCGTCGACGAGAACGACGTTGGCAAAAAGTGGCCCTTCACGAAACTCGAAGGTCGACTCCTTCTGGTTGAAAATGCTCGTTCCTGTGATGTCGCTCGGCAAAAGGTCGGGCGTGAACTGGAT
>CAYYZP010000207.1:0-1743 GCA_964476165.1 uncultured Fimbriimonadaceae bacterium | reverse complement strand
TCAATCGCATCCTGCAGAACGCGGTCTTCGAAAAGCCGCTTACGCGGAGCGGGAAGCACGCACGCTTGTATTACGCGACCCAGCCAGAGGCCCATCCGCCCACCATCGTGCTCTTTTGCAACGATCCCGACCTGTTCCACTTTTCATATATTCGGTATCTGGAGAACCAATTTAGAAAAGTCCACACTCTTGAAGGGACGCCAGTACGAATGGTCGTCCGAAGGTCCGCAGAACAGGCCGACTGACCTCTTCTTTGAACCTGAAAACGGTAGAATCCCCCTTATCGCACATTCAGAAATGAGCAAAGAACAAAGCGGTCCCGTGGACGAGCCCATGACGGCTGTGCCGACTGATTCGGCGATCTTGGCGCTCGAAGAAAAGATCGATCGGTTGGAATCCGAAAAACAAGAACTGCAAAAGCAAATGTTGCGAACGGTGGCGGATGCGCAGAACATTTTGCGACGCACCCGCGAACAGTATGTCGAGTCTTCTAAGTTCGCGAGCCAATCATTGGTCGAAGCGCTCCTGCCCGTCGTGACCAACTTTGAAAGGACTCTGGCGTCCCTCGACTCTGGTGCATCGGCAGAAAAAATCCTGGAGGGCATCGGTGCCATCGACCGCCAAATCAAACAAGTTTTGGCAGCGCACGCCGTCACAAGAATTTCTGCGGTGGGGGAACACTTTGATCCAGCCAAACACGAGGCAATCGCGACAGTCGAAAGCGAAGACCACGCAGAGGGAACTGTGGTCGCAGAAATCGAACCCGGATACATGATGCACGACCGCGTCATCCGCCCCGCGAGAGTGCAAGTGACGAAAAAACCGTGAGCAAAAGACACTTCGGCACCGATGGCGTGCGTGGGATCGCCAATGAAAAACTGTCCCCTGAGTTTGCGCTCGCGCTCGGTCAGGCGATGGGGCGGTGGATGGTCGCGACCGGTCTCCCCAAGCGCGTCGCGCTTGGCCGGGACACGCGCAGGAGCGGCCCAATGCTCGGCGCGGCGTTCGCTTCTGGGCTCTGTAGCGTTGGAGTCGATGTGGTGGCGATGGGCGTCGTGCCGACAGGATGTGTCAGTTTCGTTTCGATGATGGGGGACTTTGGTGGGGGAGCCGTCGTCTCCGCCAGCCATAACCCCGCACCCGACAACGGCATCAAACTGATCGGCCACGATGGTGCAAAACTTTCGGACGAGCAAGAACTCGCCATCGAAGCGCTGCTCGATGTTCCTGTAACCGAACGGCCGACGGGTGGGGGAGTCGGAAGTCTCGTTACGAACAGAAAGTCCGTCGATGCATATCTCGCGTTTCTAAAGGCTCTCGTTCCGGAAAGACTTAGCGGTCTCAAGATTGCAGTGGACGGCTCTCAAGGAGCCGCTTACGAACTCGCGCCGCTAGTATTCAAAGAACTCGGCGCAGAAGTCGTCGCCACAGGAGTCACGCCCGATGGCATGAACATCAATGAGCAGTGCGGAGCGACAAAGCCTGAAATCATTCAAAAACTAACGATCGATTCAAAGTGCGATCTTGGAATTGCGTTCGACGGCGACGCTGACCGCGCCGTTTTTTCAGACGACAAGGGAAGGCTCATCAACGGCGATCGGACGATGGCGATCTGGTGCGCGCACTGGTCGAAAGAGCACGACCTCGATCCCGCGATCGTCGTTGGCACGGTGATGAGCAACGGCGGCTTCGAACTTTACATCAAGGGCAAAGGCGTCATGCTCGAGCGCACTCCCGTCGGAG
>CAYYZP010000206.1:0-1671 GCA_964476165.1 uncultured Fimbriimonadaceae bacterium | reverse complement strand
AACCCCGACGGCCACGAGCGTTTCGTCGTTTGGTACAACTCCATCTCGCGCGGTGACAAAAGCGACGACGCCGTCGAACACAACGAGGGGTTTATGAGCAACGGTCGCACGAACCACTATCGCTTCGACCTCAACCGCGACCGCGTCGCCATGTCGCAGGTCGAGACTCAGCAAGAAGTCGCGGAGTACCGCAAGTGGAACCCGCACGTCTACGTCGACCAGCATGGAGAGGTCGGCACCTACTTCTTCCCTCCCGTCGCGCAGTCCATCCATAAGGACATCGGACGAGAAAGATATATCGAACTCTCGACGCTGTTAGGAAAGGCGACTGCGAAAGCGTTCGACGAGCAAGGCTGGCGCTACTACACGCGCGAGACTTTCGATCTGTATTACCCTGGCTACCTGGACAGTTGGACTTCGCTCAATGGCGCGATCGGAATGACACATGAGACCGACGGTGGGGGAGAGATTCGGCGCGAGAGGGAGGACGGTTCGGTCGTCACTCTTCGTGACGGCATGGAGAAACATTTCGTAAGTGCGTTGGCTGTCGTAACTGCAACCGCAAATGAAGGGAAAAAGTTCATCGAGTCATTTGCAAACCTCAAAGTAAGCCCCCAGAAAGGGAAGTATTCAGGCAGCAAACGATATGCGTTGGTTGCCGGGGACTGGCAAGCCTTGCGACGATTTGGCGATGTTCTATATGTCCACGGAATCGAGATGAAATCTTGGGCCTTTAGAGACAGTGCGAAAGTGCTAGACCCTTTGAGCGGGAATGAGGTCAACGTGCAATTTGATGGAAACGTAGTGCAGGTCGACCTTTTGCAATCGAAGGGCGCTCTTGCAAAATCGTTACTCCTTCCGTCACAAGACTTCGAGAAAGACTTTGCGGAAAGGCAGGTTGCCATTCAAAAATCACGAGTCAACAAGGAGAAATACCCGGCGTCAGATTGGCCGGAATTCTATGACATCACTGGCTGGTGCTTGCCAATTGCCTCGGGACTGGATCTGTACTTTTCTGATTTCCCGTTGTTGGTTGATACGCCTGGGAATATCCCATTGATCACCTATGATCCAACCGATGATTTGAGACAATTCAAGTGGCTAGGAAATTCAGGAGCATATCTTTTCGGATCGCCATTGGAAGCACGCCTTATGGCGTGTGACTTGCTAAACAAAGGCGCGCGACTGCATGTTTCTACCAAGCCCATGACGATTCACGGATTGAGCCTTCCCGCCGGAACGTTTTTCCTCTTTCGGGACAGAAACGATGAGGGCATTGATCTCGATATTTGGAACGAAGTCAACACTCGAGGAGTCTTCGCTTTGCCGCTCAACTCATCACTTTCGGAAAGCGTCGTCGGCCCGGGGTCCGACAGCGTCGTTCCGCTGACAAAACCCGAAATCGCCATTGTGTTCGGCGACCAGCCGAACGGAACGCAGTTCGGAAGCGCGTGGTTCGCGTTCGAGAAGACCTTCAATCTCCCCTTCACTGCGATTTCGCAACTAGCACTGAACGGCAACCTGGACAAGTACACCTGCATCGTCCTCCCGCGCGGGGGAAGACCGACGGGCGAACTTAAAAAGTGGATCGAAGGTGGGGGGGTGCTGATCGCTCTCGGCAACGACTCTGTCATCGGAAAAGACAGTTACATCGATCTCAAAAGATCAAAA
>CAYYZP010000205.1:0-2847 GCA_964476165.1 uncultured Fimbriimonadaceae bacterium | reverse complement strand
TGCCAACCTCGTTCGCCTTGCCCTTCATGCCATAACGGAACCTCGGCTTCCCGAGCATCTTCTCGAGCGTCACATCGTCTACCCCCACCTTCTCCTTCTTTCCTTCTGCGATCTGGCGCGCAGTCTTGCGGCACACGGTTCCAATCTCGCGTTGGAGCCACCGCACTCCCGCTTCGCGGGTGTACTCGCGCACGATCGTCTCCAAAGAACTCTTCGGCAATGAGATTTGGCTCTTCTTCAGCCCGTTTTCCTCGATCTGCTTTGTAACTAGGAACCTGGAAGCGATGTGAATCTTCTCCTGCTCGGTGTAACTTGGGAACCTGATGACCTCCATCCTGTCGCGCAATGGGGGGGGGATGTTTTCGAGCAGGTTCGCGGTGGCGATAAACATTACGCTGCTCAAATCGAAAGGCACTTCGATGTAATGGTCGCCAAAGTGGTTGTTCTGTTCGGGGTCGAGCGCCTCGAGCAGCGCACTGGTCGGGTCCCCGCGCAGGTCACTCGTCATCTTGTCGATTTCGTCGAGCATGAACACCGGGTTCTTCGTGCCGCATTGTTTGACGCCCTGGATCAACCGGCCGGGCATCGAACCAATATACGTCCTGCGGTGCCCGCGAATTTCCGCCTCGTCCCTCACCCCCCCCAAGGAGACGCGGTGGAACTTGCGGCCGAGCGACTCTGCAATGGACCGACCAATGCTCGTCTTTCCCACACCAGGTGGCCCGACGAAGCACAAAATGGGCCCGCGCAGCGACTTGCTCAATTGACGCACAGCAAGAAAGTCCAAAATGCGGTCCTTGACCTTCTCAAGTCCATAGTGGTCGCGGTCAAGAATCCTGGCGGCCTGTTTCACGTCGATAAGATCGTCGGTCAAAGTATTCCACGGAAGGTCCGTCAGCCAATCGAGATAGTTGCGGATGACCATGCCCTCGGGCGAACTGCTAGGGGCCCTTTCGAGCCGCCGGAGTTCTTGCAGGGCCTTCTCCTTGGTCTCTTCCGGCATTCCACACGCCTCGATCTTTGCCCGGTACTGCTCGCCCTCTTCGCTAAAAACATCCTCGGTGCCGCCCAGTTCTTGTTGGATCGCGCGCATCTGCTCACGCAAATAGTATTCACGCTGGGTCTGCCCGAGTTCTTCTTCGACCTTGGTCCGCAAAGCCGATTGGAGTTCGAGCACCTGAAGTTCGCGCGCAAGAATAGTAACCAGCCGCTCAAGTCTTTTCGAGACCGACGGCTCTTCCAAAAGTTCTTGTCGCACCGTCGTCGACAAACTGGGAAGATGGTGCGCGATCGTGTCAGAGAGTTCGCTCGCGTCCTGCATCGTCGCGACGATGTCCAGGACTTCGGGGGGGGCCTGCAAACCGAGGTTTGAAGCCTGTTGGAAGTTGCTCACGCACTCGCGCATCAGCGCGATGATCGACTCTCCTTCTTCTTTCGTCTCTTGCAAGTAGGAGCATTCGCAGACAAAGTATCCGGCCTTAAAACTGACGCGCTCCGCAACGGCCCGCGTAAGCCCACGCAAAACGACCCGCATCGTGCCGTCCGGCAGCGGCAGGACGTGCAGCACCTCGCTCACGGTGCCGATGCGGTAGAGGTCTTTGGCCGCGGGCTCATCGACCGTGTGGTTCTTCTGGCTCAAGACAAGGGTCTCGCGTCCGTGTTCCAGTGCCTCGTGGAGCGCGCGCAAGGACATGTCCCTCCCGATGAGAAGCGTCTGGATCACTCCCGGAAAATGCACCGTATCGCGCACCGGCAGCACCGGAATGCGTAGCCCGGGGTTCGAGGGCCGCCTCGCTTCAGCGTGTTCGCGCATCACCTATCACCATACCACCGGTCTCGCAAATCGACAACGGTTCGAATGACCAGGTTTTAGCCAGCGACGCTTTTCGCACCCTGGAGCGCGGGCACTCAGCCCGAACACGCTAGAACGGGCGGGTGCCACGGTTCGACCCCGACTCCGGGAGCGGCGGGCCGTGATTCGTAGCCAGAGATCCCCGGTCTGCTCCGGAAGCCAGACCGGGCCACCCGAGAAGAGGATTTTAAATCTGGAATCTGAAATCAATCATTCATCATTATTGGAACATCGCCGACTCTCGTGCCACGTACACACTATCTGGAATTTGTCAGTGCGCGGACCGAGAACTCTCTCTTGCAGCGATCCCGGTCTGCTCCGGGGGCCAGACCGGGCCACCCCTGCAGTCAATATCTGCCGACCCCCCCCCCTACTTGCTAACGATTTTCTCTGAATCTTCCCGGTTTTTGCGCACATAGTCCGCCCATTGCGCAGGCACGTCAGTGTCGACAAAGATCGCGGAAACTGGGCACTCGGGCTCGCAAAGCCCGCAGTCAATGCACTCGTCGGGATGGATCACCACCATCGTGTCGGTCTCATAGATGCAGTCGACGGGACAGACCGCCAGGCAAGACTTGTCCTTGACTCCAATACATGGTTCAGTGACGATGTAGGGCATGGGCGGCGCGTAAAGGATCATACTTGACGCGAACCCGGAAGCCCGGAACTTCGGCCCTCAGTCAATCAGGTTCGGAACTCTTGGCTGATGCAACAGACCGTTCAAAAGAACGGAGACGACGTTTTTGACGCAAGGCTGTTTGTCAAGGCCCGAAAGTCGGTAACGGCCCCTCGATCCCGTAATCATGTGAATGAAGACCTGGGCCGCACAACGTCCATTGACATGAGGAGCCTCAGTAACGATCGCGAATTCCAGCGGCCTGATGACGGCGGCCTCAACCGCCCGATCGACCTGGTCCGCTGAATCGGGCGACGCCAGCCTTGACCGGTCTCGCATGACCTGGCTTAGATCGATTCCCTTGTTTCCCAAAATGTAG